>JAJRTN010000056.1 GCA_024278275.1 Candidatus Hydrogenedentota bacterium | reverse complement strand
GAAGAGACTGGCGGTCCGTACCATGAGATTGCCCTCCTGTTGGTGTTGGTGGCCGTTAGTTAGAGTGCGACCATTTTTCAACACCGACGGAGGGCGTAGTCAAGCTCAAAGTTTCAGAAAGCTATCTTGGACAAGAGTGGATTGATTTCTATGGAGGTGGCTTGAACGGGAGCCTGAAGAAGGCGGACGAGGACGGTTGCTTCGACGACGTGTCACTCTGATATGCGCGGGTTACGTCTGAAATCAGACGCAGTGCCGCATGACAGTGCTCTGTCGCGGTGAAGTGCCGTCTACATATAACCCCTCTTCCCCGCGTTCGCGGTAAAGGACTATCGGTAAGCGCTCATGGGAACGAGCACGGGCGGAAAGACGGTCTGGAGGAGCGGGGCCGGTTTATCCCGGCCTACCGTTTCTCCGGGATATTCTGTTGGCCCGGAATCTCCGCACGGGGCGCACGATAGAGAACACCCTCTCCCCGGCTCTCACGCACCGGCGGCAAAGGCGGTGAAACACCTTCCGGCGCCAGGATGTAGTCAAAGCCGTATCGGGCCGCCAAGGCCGACCAGTCCTTCTCGTCTCGCCCCTCCCACACCGCCATCCAGGGCGTATCGAATCCTTCGGGCCTGGGCACGGCGAAGGTGATGCCGTAGCAATCTCGATACAGGGCGTCGATCACCGGGCCAAGTTCCGGAAGATAGCTGATGAACGACGCCGTGGCGGCCTCCGCGAGAACGGGATGCCCCGTTCTGGCCTGGATCATGCAGGAGTCGGGCGGCCCGAGCAACATGGCGTCTTTCTCGGTCTCGGTCGCAATGGCCCGTTGAATGGGACTTATGGGCAACCAGTCATGTTGCTTCGCCTGCTGGACGAGCAGCAGGATCGTGGCCAGACCGGCCACGGCACAGGTCAGGGCCGGACGCTCCAGCAGGCGTATGCCGGAACACGGTCGGCGATGAGCATGGCCTTGCGTCATCGCACCGGCCAAGAAGCACACGGCCCCGAACTGGTGGAACGGCATCAGCCCCGTTACGGCGAGGACGACGACGGTGAACCGCCGTCTCACCCCGCCGCCGGCGGCCTGGACCAGGGCGGCCCCGAAGAGAAAGAAGGCCAACCATTCCCCATGGGCCAGGTAGCGCGTGTAGACCGCGTTGTCCCCCAGTGCTCCGGGATGGGCCACCAGCAAACACGCCGCCAGTCCCGCGGGGAGAAGCCAGGCACCGCGTTGTCCCCGGGCCAGGGTGGCGGCGATAAGGGCCATGCACAGGGGCGGTATGTGGTTGATGAGGCGGTAGGGCATCCACACGATGAAAAGAAAGGGAAGCCGGTCCCCAAGGACGGCATGGAGGATCATGGTGCCCCAGGTCAGCCCCGCGATAATCGCCACATAGACCGTTATCCACCCCCGATCCGGTTGCTTTCGCCCGCGCAGCGCCGCCAGCAACAATGTCCCCGCAAGGATGATATGCCCGTTGCCGGGTGGGAAACGGCGGTGGGGATCATGGTGGAACGTATAGCTTCGCCAAAGGCTTTGCGCCGCCTCCGCGCCTTGGGCAACGGAGGCAGTGTAGGTGAGCAGCCACGTGCCCAGGCTCAACAGCAGGCCCGCCGCCAGGTAGGGCATGAGCACGCGAAACGAACAGGGGGGAACTGGCGGTAGATGACGGCGTGCCGAAGCGCATCCTGCACGGAGCAGCGCCAGCGCGGCCATCCCTCCCGCCAGCGCGAGCACGGGCGGGTATTGGCCGAGATGGATGGCGGGCATCAGTCCAAGCAGCAATCCCCCGAGGCGAGGATAGCCAAAGATAAGCGCCCAGACCGTGAACAGCGCGAAGCCGCCGCCGATGTGACCGTTGGAATACAACTCGGGCCAGACGAACGTGGGATAGCTGCCGTCGAATTCGAGGAAAGTGCCTTGCAGCATGAGCAGCGCCGCGAGGTGGCCCCAGTGCGTCTTGCCGGTCAGGGAAGACGTGAAAAGGAAAACCGACAGGATCGTGGCCGAAAGGAAGAGCACGTTACGGAAGCCGCAGAGCAGCACGGCGTTTCCACCCCATGCCAGGATCCATCCCGACAGCCGGGTCTGCAAACTGAATACGCCCGCCACGTACCGGGGCAGGGGATGCCACGGTGGATAAACGACCCACCCCGCCAGGACCTGGGCGTGTTCGTAGGTCTCGTCCCAGCGCACGCCCCGGCAGAGCACGGCCACGAGGGAGAAGCACACCCAGAAGGCCGCGCCCATCGGCAGGGATCGGGAAAACGGCCTCATTCCGCCATGTCCTCCATCTCCACCGCGTAGAGCCGCTCATGATCGCCCTCGACCACCGGGGTCAAGGCCAGCTTCATGAACGACGGGGCCAGTACGTAGTGAAAATCGTACTTTCGGGCAAGTCGCCTCCAGGCCGTACCATTCTTGCGGGGCCACACCTCGAACCAGGCCAGGGGCATGGGATTCACCCCCGGTGGTGGCGCGAGATCCAGGCCGTAGAGGTCGCGGTACATGCCGTAAAACGCCGGTCCCAGGGAGGGCCGGTACGGGATCCACGTGAGCGACGCCATATCCGTCATGACAGGGTGGCCCAGCCGGGCCTGCAGGCCCTCCTGCTGGTACCGCGCCACGATGAGGGCATCCGGGTCTCCGCGCGCGGCGAGATAATCGCGCACCTCCCGCTCGAACGGCGATACCGGCAAATGCTCCCGGTGCTGCCACTGCCCCACCAGCAAGACCAAGGCCAGCAGCACCGCCAGGCCCCCGGTAGCCACAGCGCGCCCACGGGAGGGAGGCTGTCCCCAGCCTCCGTGTTGCTTCGCGGTGCTTGGGGACAAGCACCCTCCCAAAGCCGACAGCGCCATCCCGATGAGGACGCATCCCGCGCCGAATTGATGATAAACGGCCAGCGCCACCAGGGCAATGGCCAGGCAAAGCAACCAGGGCCGGACGAAACGCCGGTCGCCGCGCAATTCCATGGCGAGTAGGGCCACCGACGCCCCCCAGAGAAGGAAGACCGCCCACGCGCCGTCGGCCAGGTAGCGTGCGAACAGGACTTGGGGAACCACCATTCCCAGCACGGGACGCAGGGCGCCCAATAGCAGCACAACCGCCAGGGCCGGAAACCCTTGCGCCATCATGGACCGCCTTCCCGGCATGGCCACCATGGCGGCCACCAGGAGCGGTCCCAAGTGGTTCATCAGGCGGTAGGGCATCCAGGCGAGCAGAAGATAAGGCGTGGCGGAACCCAGTGTCCGTTGAACGGCCATGGTGCCCCACACGATGCCCGTCACGATAAGGGTGTGGAGAAACAGCCAGCCGAAAGGTCCCGCGCCGTGTTCGACACGCCATTCCCGCCGTGCCGCGGCGGCGAAGAGGATCAACCCACCCGCCAGCAGCAAATGCCCCGTGCCCCACGGCAGGGCGCGGTGGCTGGCGAAATGGGTCATGTAACCCGCAAGTACCGCGTCGGGCGTGATCTCGGAGGCATAGGGACCGTGCGTGGCCACGGGCACGGCGAAGTCCCGCAGGGCTAGCCAGAAAACAGCGCACAGAAGCAGGCCCGGAAAGGCCCGGAGCGCCGCCGTTCGCTCTTTGCGCCACCACGACGAATACGCAACCCGGCACACCGCCAGCAGGAATACGGGGGGGAACTGCCCGAGGTGTACCATGGGCATAAGCCCGGTAAACAGTAGTCCCAACCGCCAATAAGGGGAGGCCAGCAGGGCCGCCGAGGCCAATGCCCAGCCCGTTCCGACGTGGCCGTTGGAGTAGAAGCCGGGCCAGACAAACTGGGGGTAGTTGCCGTAGAAGGATACATGGATGCCCATGAGCACGACGATCACGGCCACGTGCCCCGTCAACGCACGGCGGGAAAGCAGGGTGGCCCACAGGAACACGGGAAATGTTGTCGCCACGAGGAACAGCACGTTGCGCAAACCGTTGACGAGGAGGGCGCTGTCACGGACCGCCATCAACCCCGCCAGTGCCCACGTTTGGATGCTGTAAAGCCCCCGCGTATAGACATACATGGGGTGCCCCGGGTCGTAGTGGATCAGGCCAAGGATGGCTTGGGCAAATTCATGGTTTTCGTCCCACCGAACCCCGCGCACCGCCACCGCGACCACGGAGAAGAGGCCCCAAAACAGCAGCCCCCCGGCCAGGGATGACTGCCGGCGAGTTTCGTGTGTGTTTCCGACGGCGAACAAGGGCACCACTCCCTCCGTGACATTTGCCATGGTGGCACAGGCCCACGGTGCGCTGCAAAGCGTGCCATTTGCGAAAAGACGATTTTTTCACGTCAAGACCGGGAAAATATCGTCATTGCGAAGAATAATCGAAGTGGCCCGGCAATCTGGTGTTGTCGTGGCACCATTCATGAACCCGATTGCCCGGTCGCTCTTACGCTGTCTCCCCCCTTTATGTCATCCCGAACGTATCCGTAAGCGATTTGCCATCAAACCCCCGCACCCTATCCCTCCCCCAATTCCTCCGCTTCATCCAACTCCCGGGCCAGGTGTTCGGCGATCTCGACGGATCGTTCTATCGAGTTGAATACCAGGTCGCCCGACTGAACCACGCGCTGTTTGCCGATTTTTTCGATGAAACCGGCCTTTTCAAGTGTTCGATAAAGGGCGTCATCCACGCCACAGAGCGTGACGGGGATATGGTGGCGTTCCAGGGCGGCATGGAGTTTCTCCAGCATTTCCAGGCCCGAACTGTCTATGTTGCTTACCCGGCGCAACCGCAGCACCACCGCGCGGGGATGTTGCCGGTAGATGCGCCGTATCTGCCGCTGGTGACCGTCCATGGATCCGAAATACATGGCCCCGATGACATTGATCACCACGATCTGGTCCTTGAGCTTCAGATCCTCGATGTCCTCTTCCGGCACTTCGCGAAAGCGGCCACCGTCCCGCACGAGTAGCGTAATCCGCGCCTCGGCGGAATGCTTGATGAAGAAGATCAGCGAGATTCCCACGCCCAGGTAGATGGCAAAATCGATGCGTGGTATGAGGATGGTGGCCAGTAGGGTTACGAGGAGGACCACCCGGCTTTCGAGGCCGGCGCGCATGGCCAGGGCGAGACGATGGCGGTTCACCATGTGGATGGCCACGACCATGAGGAGTCCCGCCAGGCAGGCGATGGGGATGTATTCGCCAAAGCGGCCGAAAAGAAGGACCACCATCAACACGAAGAGACCGCTGAACACCCCCGCCATGCGGGTTCTGGCCCCACTTTGATAGTTCAGTGACGACCGGATGAAGGAGCCCGACGAGGCGAAACAGGAAAACAGGGCGCCCACCATGTTGGCCGCGCCCTGGGCCATGAACTCCCGGTTCAGGTCGAGGCGTTGTCCCGATGAGGCCGCGATGGATTTGCTCACCGCCGTTACCTCCATCAGGCCGATAACGGATACGGCCACGGCACCACTCAGAAGGTCTTTCATCATGACGGGGTCGAATTCGGGGAAAGTGAAGGGGGGAAGCCGGGGGGGGATGCCGCCCATGTCCCCGGCAATGGTCACCCCGTGTTCGTGCAGCCCCAGGAAATAGACGGCCGCCGCGCCGCCGACGCAGGCGATCAGCGGTCCGGGAATCTTGCGATTGTAGAGGCGCAGCCCGATGATGAGCACCAGGGTTGCCACGCCGACCCCCAAGGCATAGGGGTTGGTATCCCCCGCAGCTTCGATGGCGTCCAAAAGGGCGGGAAGAAAGCCCTGCCCGGTTCCGCCCGGCGTGTGTACGCCCAGCAGATTCTTGATTTGTTTGCCCGCAATAAGCACACCCGCGCCCGCGGTAAAGCCGACGATGACGGAATCACTGAGGTAATTAACCAGTGAACCGGCACGCAACAGGCCGAAAGCAAACTTCACGAAACCGATGAGGAAAGTGTAGAGACACAGGGCGGTGAGGCTGTCCACGTAACCCCGCGCGGCCAGGGTGGAGGCAAACATGATCGCCGTGGCGTTCGTGGGTCCGGTGATAAGGTGACGAGAGCTTCCCCCAAGCGCGGCCACGATACAACTGATGAAAGACGTGTAGAGTCCGAAAACGGGTGGCGCCCCCACAATCATGGCATAGGCCATGGACTGGGGCAGGGCCACCACGGCCACGGTGAGCCCCGCCACCAAGTCGGCTCGCAACGATTCGCCAAAATAGCGGTTCAGGAAATTTCGTCCCCGTCGGGCGCCCATGCTTTTCGCCTATACCTCTTGCTGCGTCCCCCGTTCCTGCCCCCTTGTTCGTCCGGACCTACCCCATGGCCCGCCGGCAATAGGCCCGCATCTGTTCGCGGTGGCCGTCGTCCCGGGGGGGAACATTCGGCTGGTCAATCAGGGGCGCCCCGTGGTCCACGTAGACCGCGCGGGGGGGAGCGCCACGCCAATCGGCGAGAGCCGACTCAAGCCGACGTACCGCGTCCCGGTACCGTGGCTCGGTGTAGCCATTGTGGAGTTCCAGCGGATCCGATTGCAAATCAAAGAAAAGGGGCGCATGACCGGGGGCCTGTCCGATCAGCTTGTAGCGCCGGTCCCGCGCCATCACATGCCAGCCCCGTCCGTCTTCCGCGAAAACCACCTCATGCCCCGCTTTGTCCTCCCGCAGGTTCTTCCCGGCCATGCCCGGGGCGGGCGCAATCCCCGCGGCGGCCAGCAGCGTGGGGGCCAGGTCCACGTTGCTCACCAGTTTCCGCGACACCGTCCCCTTCTCCGGGGCTCCGGGATACTTGACGATCAGGGGCACCTTCACCAGCGGGTCGTACATGATGCCTCCCTTCAGCGTCATGTGGTGGAACCCCATATACTCACCATGGTCGCTCGTATAGACAATGAGGGTGTCGTCGTACAGTCCTTTGCGCCGCAGTGCCGCCATCATTCGTCCCACCTGGTGATCCACGTGGGCGATATTGGCATAATAGGCCGCCATGCACCGGCGCAGGGTGGCCTCGTCGAAGGCGTCGTTCGGGAAATACCCCCGGTGAAAGGCCAGGTCCCGTTCGGGACAGGCCTCCAGCCAGCCCGGCAGGGGCGTCATCTCCTCCGCCTTGTACCGGTCCCACCAGCTTTGCGGCGGGTCGTGGGGATGGTGGGGCTTTATGAAAGAGGCCATAAGCAGGTTGCCGTCCCCCTGCCAGGCCCCGAGTTCTTCCATCGCCCGGTCACCAATCCAAGTGGTCGAGTGATGCGCTTCGTCCAGGTTCGACGGCATCGCTCCCTGGTATTTCCAATAGCTCTTGTCGGCATGCTTACGGTATTCCTGCCGCTGATCGATCAGGTCGTTCGCATCCACCACGCCGCAATCGCGCAGGTAGCGGTGGTAGTCATCGTCCCAGCGGCCCGGCCCGTCCTGTTCCGCCAGGCACATACGCGTGAATCCCACATCCAGGTAGGTCGGCGTAAAGTGCATCTTTCCCACCGCGGCCGTTTGGTACCCTTCCCGGCGCAACAATTCGGGCCACATGACGATATCGGGTAACGGCGTGGAACGGTTACTGTAGCCCTCATGCTCAAAGGCATAACGTCCGGAAAGGAAGGAATAACGCGACGGCGTACAGACGGGAAACGGGCAGAAGCTGTTTTCATACCGCACGCCATCCGTCGCGATGGCGTCGATGTTCGGTGTATGCACCGCGCCGTTACCCTGGCATCCCAGGCAGTCAAATCGGTGTTGGTCCACCATGATGATCAGTATGTTGGGGCGCTTGGTATCCATGGGCCGCATTCTACCCCCTCGTCCAACCACGGTGCGAATCCGGCCCGGTTGAAAAGAACAGTGCCCTTTACTTACAGTGACGAAGCAGTTTGCCAGCGTGGGCTCCGGTCCGCTATCGCCTGTGTTCATGGGGTTTGTGTCGTGCCATGAAATGGCAGGTTTGGCGGGCCAAGGCCGCGACTTCGGCCCGAGTGCCCCCACCCCACAAAGGGGCGTTCCCCTTTCCTGGGCCATTTCCCGCTGGCGGCGGGTTTCGCCTCGTTATAACGATCCGGGTAGGATGTGAACCGTTCCCAACAGGAAAAACCTCGATATGAATACCTGCCACCCTTGGCCAATCGTCGCCACGCTCCTGCTTACCGGTGTTTTCCCCTTCGCTTTGGCCCATGGGGAAACGCCGGCCTACCCCCGCGCGGAATGGCCCACGGCCACCCCCGCGTCGATGGGAGTGAACGAAAACCTCTTACGGCAAGCCCGTGATTACGCCCTGCACGCGGGCGGCGCGGGCTACGTGGTCTATCAAGGCAAGCTCATCATGTCCTGGGGCGACACCGCCCGTCGTTTCGACCTCAAGTCATCCACCAAGTCGATTGGCTTCACGGCCATGGGCCTGGCCATGGCCGACGGCAAGGTGGACCTCCAGGTCCCGGCCTGTCGCTACCATCCAAGCTTCGGCGTGCCCCCGGCGGCCAATGCCGAAAAGGGCTGGAATCGCGAGATCACCCTCTT
Organism: Candidatus Hydrogenedentota bacterium; assembly: GCA_024278275.1. Lineage (GTDB taxonomy): Bacteria > Hydrogenedentota > Hydrogenedentia > Hydrogenedentales > JAJRTN01 > JAJRTN01. Next base: position 15,150 of record JAJRTN010000056.1, on the reverse strand, counting down.
CCAACTCGCCACGCAAACGGCGGGTTTCGACAAGCCCGGGGGATACAGTCCGCTGCTCTTCGCGCCGGGAACCACCTGGTCTTACAGCGATTGTGGCCCCAACTGGCTGGCGGAATGCCTCACCCACGTCTATCGGCGCGATCTGAACGACCTGCTCTTCGAGCGTTTCTTTGGCCCCTTGGGCATCACGAAGAACGACCTGACCTGGCGCGCCAACCAGTACCGCGATCACCTCCTGGAAGGAGTGGCGCGCCGCGAGTTCGGCTCGGGTATCTCGGCCAACGTGGACGCCATGGCACGCATTGGCTACTGTTACCTGCGCGAAGGACGATGGCGCGACCGGCAACTTATCCCGGCATCCTTTGTAAAGAGGGTTCGGCACACGCCCGACGCCATCCGAGGATTGCCGGTTCACAAACAGAAAGAATACGGCAACGCCGCCAGCCATTACGGTTTGCTCTGGTGGAACAACAACGACGGAACGATCCCCGGCGTGCCGGTCGATGCCTACTGGTCCTGGGGGCTCTATGACAGTCTCATTTTGGTTGTCCCCAGTCTGGACCTGGTGGTGTCGAGGGCGGGCAACAGCCTTCGTAAGGATCGGGACGCCCTGTATGGAAAACTCGTGCCGTTCTTCACTCCCATCGTGGCCGCGCTCCCGAAAAGGGACCCGGCCAAACGCCGCATCACCGGTCTCACCTGGGCGCCACCGGGTACGGTGAAACGGGCCGCGAAGGAAAGCGACAACTGGCCCCTGGCCTGGGGAGATGACGACCTGCTTTATACGGCCTACGGCGACGGTTACGGCTTTGCCCACGGCGTTGACCGAAAGCTCAGCCTGGGCCTGGCCACGATAGCGGGCGGCCCGGATGCCTTCACCGGGAAGAACCTCCGCGCCTCCACGGTGGAGCAGGTGGGCGACGGCGCGAAAGGCAAGAAAGCGAGCGGTCTGCTCATGGTCGATGGCACGCTCTACCTCCTTGTTCGTAACGCGAAAAACGCGCAACTGGCATGGTCGGAAGATCACGGGCACACCTGGGCCTGGTGTGATTGGCGCTTCGAGGAAAGCTTCGGCTGCCCCGCCTTTCTCGACGCCGGGCCCGACTACGCCGACGCCGAGGATGGCTATGTCTATATCCTCTCCCAGGATACGGACAGCGCCTACGATGTCGCCGACCAGTTTGTTCTCGCACGCGTGGCGCAGAACCGGATACGCGAAAAGCACGCCTACCGCTATTTTGCCGGGTGGGCGGACCAGGGGCAACCCCTCTGGTCGGAGAATGTGAGAGACCGTGCCCCCATCCTGAGGCAACCGGGGCGCTGCTACCGGGGTTCCATGACCTATCTCAAGGCCCTGGACCGCTACCTTCTGTGTACCATCCACCCGGGCGATAATTCCGATCCTGTTTCGGGCCTGGGCATCTTCGAGGCCCCACGCCCCTGGGGCCCCTGGAACGTGGTATACACCACGTCTCCCTGGGACATGGACCCCGGAGAATCCGCCCGAATCCCCTCGAAATGGGTTTCCGCCGACGGCACCACGGTTTCTCTCGTTTTCTCAGGAGAGGACAGTTTTTCCGTGCGGCGGGCCACGCTCCATACGGGTCCCATCGACACCCGGTGATTCCCGGTAACCGTCCACGCCCAATGAGACCGTCATTACGAGGAGAATCCTCCGCGATCAGGGCGCAACGGCCCTTTTCAGGTTCACATGCTCCCGTATGTTGAGGTTCTTTGGACCGCCACATACAAAACACGGGGATCGAACGCGGTTCGAGGGACGGCACGCAGGAAGATTCCCGATTTTGTAAATTCTCATGGATTTCCCGCTTTTCGTCACAAAATGGTACAATGAACTACGAATTCTTGACCAAGTTGTTGGTTATGGTTGCTGGAAGGGGATGAGGCAGTATTCGGGGTTGCCGGTGCTTCGCACCGGACATCCCGGGATCCCTGCTCAACATTGCGAGTGGTGTACGCGTGGCCTGCTTCCATGCGGAATGGCTGCTTGCCGAGTTCGAGGGTTATGGCAGATCTGGGTATGCACGGTCGAGGGACGGAGCGGGTGGTGGGGATGGTGTGGACACTATTGCTGTGCTTTTCCATGCCCGCCCTGGCGGTGGAGTTGCCTTTCAACCCGGGCATCACGATTCAGGGGAGTTTCAACGGCGCCCATGCCGTGATTTCAGGCGATATTGACGGCGATGGCGATCTGGATCTCATTGGCACGGCCTATTACGCCGGCGATGTGGTCTGGTGGGAGAACGACGGCGCCTGGACCCCACACCTTATTGACGGTGCATTCGATGGGGCACGGTATGTCCAGGTGGGGGATATGGATGGCGACGGCGATCTGGACGTGGTCGGTGCGGGTGGCGCACAGAAGACGATTCGCTGGTGGATAAACGATGGCAGCCCCGCCGTGGGCACCTGGGCCTCTATTGACATCGACGCCGCCTTCGCCAGCCCGACGCAAGTCGCCATTGCCGATTTCGATGGCGATGGCGACCTGGATGTGGCGGGTACCGCGCCGGGGGACGATACCATCAGTTGGTGGGAAAACAGCAGCGGCGACGGCACGACTTGGGTGGAGACGGCCCTCCAGACCAACTTTCTATCGGCCAGTTGCGTTCATGCCGCCGATGTGGACGGTGATGGCAAGACCGATATCATCGGCGGTGCCTGGAACGAGGGTAACCTCAAGTGGTGGCGCAACACGGGCACCGGCTGGACGGCCTACACCATCGACGCCGGTTTCGACGGTGCGCGATCCCTGGATGCCGTGGACATGGATCGCGATGGCGACCTGGATATCGTGGGGGTGAGCAGCACGCTCAACGACGTCTCCTGGTGGGAAAACGACGGCACGCCCACCGTCGGACTTTGGACCGAACATTCCATCGACAGCAACGCGAACAACCCCTTCACCGTTCAAGCCGTGGACATGGATTGCGACGGCGACCCCGATGTTCTCGTGTCGACGGCGGGCAGCAACGAAGTAGCGTGGTGGGAAAACACAAACGGCGTGGGGGGGGCATGGACCAAGTACATCGTCGACAAGATCGACAACGCCCGCTATGCCCACGCCGCGGATGTGGATGGCGACGGCGACCCGGACGTGGCGGGCGCGGCCTTCGTGGGCGACACCATTTACCTTTGGGAGAACGATTCCATCCACCGCACCGCCCTCTTTCCCGCGAAGCGAACGGTGGCCGGCAATTTCCTTCAAGCGTGGGATGTGACCACCGCCGACTTGGACGAGGATGGCGAACAGGATGTGCTGGCCGTGGGTTGGGGCGGGGGACTGTCGTGGTGGCGGAACACGGGCGGTGGTGCGAGTTGGACGGAAAACGTGGTTGCCACGAATCTTTCGTCACCCACCTCGGTACGGACGGGTGATCTGGATGAGGATGGCGATCTGGATCTCCTTGTGGCCACCAGCGGCGACGACACGGTCCGGTGGTATCTGAACAACGGTTCGTGGACTCCCAGCACGGTGACAGCCGCGTTGGGCGGCGCCTGGACCGCCGTGCCCGCGGACATGAACGGGGATGGTGGATTGGATGTACTGGCGACGGGACGCAATGGCGATACCATCGCTTGGTGGGAGTTATCGGGAAAGAGCTGGCTGAGCCACACCGTGGTTACCGCTTTCGATGGTGCCATGGGGGTCGAGGCGGTGGATATGGATCGCGACGGCGATCTGGATGTATTGGCCACCGGCTATTTTGCCGGGACGGTCACCTGGTGGGAAAACCTGAATGGATCGGGCTTGTCCTGGCAAGAGCATACCATCGCCACCGGATTCACGGGAGCGGGCCTGGTCACGGCCGCCGATTTCGACGGGGACGGCGATGTTGATGTCGCCGCTTCCGGCGTAACCCTTGGGGCAATCGCCTGGTTCCGCAATGACAACGGCATCGGCACATGGTGGAAAACCATTGAAATTGACAGTGCCCCCGTGGCGCCCTACGCCCTGACCACGGGGGACCTGGATTGCGATGGCGATGTGGATTTGGTGGCCGCGGATATTTCGGGCAATGCCCTGCACTGGTATGAAAACGATGGTATCGGCCAGTTTGCCCGCCGTACGGTGACGAGCAGCCTCTCGGCCCCTTATGGCGCGGCGGTGGCCGACATCAACGGCGACGGCGCCCCGGATATTCTCTCCAGCTCGTACAGCGGCAGCTACATTTCCTGGTGGCGCAATGATGGCGGTCAGTTCGCGCTTGCCACCACGAACACGGCACCGACCAAGGTTTTTGACGGAGCCTTTGATGATCTGCTCAAGATCGACCTTTCCCACCTGGGTCATGCCGGGGACAACGCCCTGGAACTCAGCACGCTGGAGTTGCTTTTCACCGGACCGCAGGGCGCGCCCCTGACGACCACCGAGGTGAACAACCTGGTCAATTACCTGCTCATCTTCCGCGATACGGGTTCGGGCGCGTTTGAAAGCGACACGGATGTGCTCGTGAAGGTTCTCACCACGCTCTCCCTGACGGCGGGCGTGCAGACGGTCACCCTCACGGACGGCGATCCCGACGTGGCGGTGAATGCGGGCGGCACGCGCAGCTATTTCGTCGTTCCCATGATGACCGGCAACGCCTCCTCTCAAAATCCCAGCCAGTTTCGCATTACCCATGTCACGGAGGCCAGCAGTACGGCGGAAGACCGTGTTTTTGACACGCCCCTCCGCCTGGCGCCCGTGTTGAATACAAGCTCTTCCCTGGTGGTCGTGGACGTGGACAGCGACGGCGACGGGTTGGCTGATTCGGACGAAACACAGGGCACCTACGGCTACGTGACCAATCCCAACGACCCGGACACGGACGGCGAGGGCCTGAGCGACGGCGACGAGGTGCTCATCTACGGCACCAATCCGCTCAACGTGGATACCGATGGTGATTGGCTCAAGGACAGCGCCGAGGTCCAGATCCACGGCACCGACCCGACCCTCGCGGATACCGACGGCGACGGGGTGAACGATTACGACGAGGTCAATGTGTACGGCACCGATCCGAACGACACCGATTCCGACAACGACGGCCTGACCGACGGGGAAGAGGTGAACACCCACGGCACCGATCCGCTGGATTCGGATAGTGACAATGACGGTCTCGGTGATGGCACGGAGGTGAACGTCTACGGAACGAATCCGCTCAGTCAGGACACCGACCTGGACGGACTGGATGACCTGTGGGAGACCACCCACGGCCTGGATCCGAATTCAAGCCTGGGCGTGGACGGCGGCAGCGGAGATCCCGACAACGACGGTCTGAGCAATTCGACCGAGTTGTTCCAGGGAACGGACCCCCAGAATTCCGATACGGACGGCGACGGACTCAGCGACGGGCAGGAGGTAAACAGCTATCTCACGGATCCCCTGGATACCGATACGGATGGCGACGGATTGAGTGACGGGGACGAGGTCACGGTTTATTTCACCTACCCCGGCGACCCCGATACGGACAACGACGGGCTGACGGACTACGAAGAGGTCAACACCTACGGAACCAACCCGGTCTCGGCGGATACGGACAGCGACGCCCTGCCCGACAAGTGGGAAATTGACCATGGTCTCAGCCCGACCAGTTCACTCGGCGACAACGGCAAAAGCGGCGATCCCGACGGGGACACGCTCTCCAACTACGACGAGTACCTGAACGGCAGCGATCCGCAGGTGCAGGATACCGACGGCGACGGCATTCGTGACGATGTGGAGGTGAGAACCTACGGTACCGACCCGGCCAGCGCCGACACCGACGGCGACGGATTGACCGACGGCGAGGAGCTGTTTTCTTACGGATCAGATCCCAACGATGCCGATTCCGACGACGACGGACTGAATGACTATGACGAGGTCGTGGGGGGAAGCGATCCCAATGTGGCGGATTCGGACGGTGATGGATTCACCGACGGCTTTGAAAACCAAGTCGGCACGGATCCACAAGATGACCTTGATGTGCCGAACAATATCGACTATCGCTTCGAGCGCATGTGGCCCACCCTCAAGCAGCCCTGGTACTTCGATGGTCCCAAGGATGTGGCGGCGGACATGGAGGGCAATATCTACGTGGCCGACTGGCTCAACGCCCGCGTGGTGAAGTTAAGTCCCGACGGCAAATTGGTCACCTCCTGGTCCGACGACTCGCCCTGGGGGCTCGCCTTCGACAGGAAAGGCCTGCTTTATGTTGCTTCGCGAAATGCCCACGTGATCAATGTTTACACGCCGAAAGGAAAGCTCCTTGGGTCATGGCCGGTTGAGAACGACCTGGGCGCCGGCTTTACTTTTAATCCGCAGGATATCGCCATCGACGAAGAAGGCATGGTCTACGTGCTGGTCAACATTCGTGACAACAGTGTCTCGCAAACGGTGGACATGCGCGTTCAGGTCTACCAACGGAACGGAACCTTTGTCGAACAATGGGGAAGCATGGGCAGCGGCACCGGGCAGTTTGCCGGGCCCTGGGACGACCCGGAACAGTTGCTCGTGGTGGAGGAAGGGCGGTCGCGTTTCGTTTACGTCCCCAACACGGGCAAGTCCGAGGTCCTCAAGTTTGACGTCCATGGGAACCTGGTTTCCACCTGGCGCCTTGATACCGAGATGCAGCGGCCCGAGGGCGTGACCGTGGACCCGTGGGGCTACATCTACATCGCCGACAGCGATGGAAAGGATATTTTACGATGGGATCCCTCGGGCGAGCCGCTCGGGACGTGGGTGGCCACCGATCCCAACGCCACGACCTGGACCATCAATGGCATCACGATCCTGGGCAAGAGCCTCTTCGTGGTTTACCACGACGATTTCGTCACCCGCTTCACGCTGAACGGAAAACCCCTGGTCACCTGGGGCAGCGCGGGAAAACAAAACGGCGCTTTTGATTCCCCCCTGGGCGTTGAATTGGATGGTAACGGCAATCTCTACGTGGCCGATGTCGGAAACAACCGCGTTCAGATCTTTGACGAAAACGGTGTTTTGAAGCAGGTGTGGGGCAGCACCGTTCTGGGGAGCGGAGTTTCGGATGTGGTCATCGACCCGGCGGGCAGGATTTTCGTGCTCGCCGGCGCAAGTATTCGAAAGATGAGTGCCGCAGGCGTCCTTCTCGACACCATCCCACTGTCCATGACGGGAACCCGCGTGGCGACAGACGCTTCGGGCCGCCTTTACGTGACCAGCCAGGGAAGCAACAAAGTTCAGAAAATTGATCCTGCCGACCATTTTGTCATCGCCGAATGGGACGGCACGCAGGGGGGGGGCAGTGCGTTCAATGGTCCCGTCGGAATCGACGTGGACGCTAATGGCATTGTTTATGTCGCCGAAATGTATGCCAACCGGGTTCAGCGCTTCGATACGAACGGCAACTATGTCGACACATGGGGCACCTCCGGCTTGGGGCTGGGCCAGTTCCAGGGGCCCCAGGCGGTGGACGTGGATGCCCAGGGCCGCGTCTATGTCACCGAATGGAACAACAACCGCGCCCAGGTTTTCGGTCCCGACGGTACGGCACTCGCCATCATCGGTGAACGCGGCGTGTCGGCGGGCCAGATGGCGCGGCCCCGGGGCATTGTGGTGGCCCCCGACGGCACGGTCTTTCTGGCCGATACCAGCCGCAACCGTATCCAGAAGTTCCAGCCCTTCATGGTGCAGCCCACGGTCAAGGCCATCGTGCTGGCCGGTGGCGGCCCTTATGACGGCAACAACCTGTGGGATGCCACGCAGCTTTGCACGAACTTCGCCTATAGAACCCTCATCTACCAGGGCTATGCGAAGGATAAGATCCGTTATCTTTCCGCGAACACCACGGCGGACATCGACAACAACGGCCTGGCGGATGATGTTTACGACGTGGCCAGCAACGCCACCCTCCAGACCGCCCTTACCTCGTGGGCTACGGACGCGGATTCGGTGCTGCTCTATTTCTCGGACCATGGCGGCGCCACCTCCTTCCGCATGAGCGACTCGGAAACCATGTCCGTGTCGGATCTGAAAACCTGGCTGGATCAGCTTCAGGTCACCATGCCGGGGCGGCTCACGGTCATCTACGACGCCTGTGAATCGGGTGCTTTCCAATCGGAACTGGTGGCGGCCAACGGCAAGGATCGCGTGGTCATCACCAGTACTTCGCCGGGCGAACCCGCCTACTTCCTGAACCAGGGCAACGTGTCCTTCTCCATTTTCCTGTGGACCCAGCTTTTCAACGGCGCCGACTTCGCCGACGCCTTTGATTTCGCGTCAACCGCCATCGGGCAGACCCTGAGCGTCCAGGTGCCCCAGGTGGATGCCGACGGGGATGGCGTGGTCAATGAAATGGCCGACCCCGGCGGGGATGACCGGGCCGTTTTGACCGGCTTCTACCTCGGAAACGGTACGGATCTTTCCGCCAGCCGCCCCAGTATCGGCGGCGTGCTGACCACCACGCCGGTGGCCGGCGTCACCACGCTGACCGCCTCCAATGTTTCCGACGACGTGGGCATCGTGCGCGTGTGGGCCACGTTGCGTCCGCCCTCTTTCAGCCTGCCGAACAGCCAGAATCCCGTTCGCGGATTCCCCACCATCGACCTCCTCCCCATCGATGGTACCAACGATTTCGAGGGCGATTTCGAGGGCATCAACGACAACGGCACCTACTACGTCACCTTCTACGCCATGGATACGGACGACAACGTGTCCCTCCCCGTGGCAACCACCGTTTCCTCCAGTGGCGCGAGCAAGCGCCGGGCGGTCATCCTGGCGGGCGGCTCGCAGTTGGACGCGCAATGGCCCGCCTATGAGACCAACTACGCCCTGGCCTACGATGCGCTGCACACGCAGGGATACAAGGACGAAGACCTTTATATCATGGCCCACGCCACGGCCGTATCGGCCCCGGTACAGGCGCCGACCAGGGCGGGCCTGGCCTACGCCCTCGGCGATTGGGCGGGCACGGATACGCAGGATCTCACCCTCTACATGGTGGGTTCGGGCGACAGCGGGATCTTCCAGATCAGCCAGACGGAAACCATTACGGCCACCGAACTGGATACCCTGCTGGACGACCTGGAAAGCAGGCTTGGCGGCACGCTGACGGTCATCTATGACGCCTGTAACGCCGGTAGTTTCCTGCCCTACCTGTTGCCCGCGGGAAGCGGCCAGCGCATCGTGGTGACCAGCACCTCCGACGGGGAATCGGCGCGTTTCCTTGTGAGCGGTGAGTTGAGCTTCTCCAAGTTCTTCTGGACCCACGTCTGGAACGGTGCGACCCTGTTCGAGGCCTTCGATTCCGCCCGCTTGTCCATGGACTTCGGCGGCAACGGCCAAACCGCCCGGCTCGACGACAACGGCAATGGCGTGGGCAATGAAAACGCCGACGGCCAGGTGGCACAGTTCTATTACCTGGGCGCGGGCATTGTTCTCGCCGGGGATGACCCGGTTATCGGCGACGCCACGTCGGGCAATACCATCCTCAACGGGACCACCTCGGTGCAGTTCTATGCCGATGGTGTCACGACCACCGGGACTATCTCCATGGTCTGGGCGTCCATTGTGCCGCCCAACGTGACCGTGGGTGAATGCGCGCCCGTCATGCCCCTGTTATCCCTCACGGACGATGACCTGGACGGCCGGTATGTGGGCACCTACACGGGTTTCACCAAGGCCGGCGAATATGCCATCTCCATCTACGCCATGGACAGCAATGGCAATGTGTCCGTACCGTGGGAAAGCACGGTAACCCAGAACGTGGCCAGCGATTCGACCCCGCCGGTGGTGTCCGGAGTTTTGCCCACCAACGGGGCCACCGGCGTGACATTGCGTCCGTCCATCAGCTTCGACGTGACGGACACGGGAGCCGGTGTGGACTTCAACCAGATCGGCCTGACGGTCCAGGGCGTGGACGTCTCTTTCATGCTCTCCATCACCCCGATCACCAACGGTTATCGCGCAACCTATGTGCCGGCCGCGGCCTTCGCTTCGGCGGAAACCGTGGTACTCACCATGGACGCCAGGGATCTCGATGGAAACCAGATGACCACCGCCGTGCGCTCCTTCACGACCACCGATGGTGTGGATGTCAGCCCGGCCGATGGCCTTCCGGATGATTGGTACAACTACTATCACGGCCTTGATGGCGCCGCCGACATGACACCGGGCGGCGACCCCGATGGCGACGGGATCACCAATACGGATGAAGCCGCCGCCGGAACCGATCCGCTCGTGGCGGAGTCTTCGGGCGCCAGTCCCGACGCCCATGAAGAAGACGACCTGTGGCAATCGGCCAACTTCCAGGCGGTCGATGACCCGGCCACGTCCCATACCTTCCATGACCTGGGCGATACCGACTGGATGCAGTTTTACGCCGCCGCGAACGAGGTGGTCACTTTCGAGACCTCCAACCTCGGCGTAGACGCCGATCCCCTTATCACGGTGTATGCTTCCGATGGCTTCACCTACCTCGACGACGACGGCGGTTCGTCACTCCTGAATTGGCTCGTGCCGAGCGCCGGTTTCTATTTCGCGCGCGTGACCAACCGCTTCACCACTTTCGGCGACAACGCCAGTTATGATTTCCAGATTCGCCGTGACAGCGGCGGTTTCGATATCGTGGCGGAGGCGGGAGCGAATCAGAGCAAAAACGTGAGCGATGTGGTTACCCTGGATGGCTCTTCGAGTTACGATCCCGATAATCCACCCTCCTTCACCGTGGCCGAGTATGCCTGGACTTTTCAGACCATGCCCTCGGGCAGTGCCGCCACCATTACCGGCGCGGCCACGGCTTCGCCCACCTTCACCCCGGACGTGGACGGTGATTACGTCCTGCAACTGGTCGTTACCGACTCCCTGGGCATCGGTACCGACGGCGATACCGCCACGGTTACCGCCACGGCGGCCCTGGGAACGGACCGTTGGGTTGATTTCAGTGCTACGGGTGAGATGGACGGATCCCAGTCGAAACCCTACAACACCGTCTTGCTCGCGGCCATTGCCGTGCCGGACGGCGGCACCATCAAGATCAACACGGGAGAGACGGCGGAGACCATTACCATGGGTTCCACCCCCCTGGATAAGGTGATGCGGGTGGAAGCCATTGGCGGAACCGTTATAATTGGAAAAACAACGGCGAAAGGCCGGGAGATCCCGGTCCCGACGGTGGGCATCGCCCGGGAAACAACTTCGGGCCATGGACCAGCTGAAACGGGAGACAACGCCACCCTGGAGGCTTTCCTGGCCGCGCTGCGCGACCGTCTCAGTGCAACCACCAGCGCCACCGATAGCGCCGACGAGACCGGAGTCCGCGAAGGCACGATCCATGCCCTGGTCATGCCCTTTGCCCAAGCGCCCAACGGGGCGCAACTGGCATCACCCAACGCTGCGCTGGCCGTTCGATTGCGTGGTGAAGATATTGCGGACTCCGAAAAAATCTGGGCGGAGATTGCCTCGGCCACGGGCGGAACGGCGGAGTGGGTACCCGCCGGTGACGCGGCGGACAGCGGTGACATTTGGGTGATCTGCCGCCCTGGCGAGTCCTGGCGGGAAGGTGAAACGGTTCACGTCGAGGCGGGCAGCCCCGGTGCCCGGGCGTCCTTCGATTTCCTCATTGAGAACGGCCCCGAATCGGCTGAACCCCTCTGGCAGCCCGGCGAGGGAAGAGACTACGACGCCGGTCAGCTTGACACGGTTCCCGAAGACACCCGTGAAGTCGTGGTAACCGAAGACACCTCGGGATTACCCGGACTCGACACCGGGGTGACGGCACCGTTGCTGGTAGGGCCTCAGAAAATCTATGACGTACCCCAACGGGTCTGGCTGCCCGTTCCCGAAGGCGTTGACAGGCGTGATGTTCAACTTTACTATTACCACGCCGCCGAGGCCGGGCGCGGCTGGTATCCCGCCGAACAGGTGGAGGGTTGGCTCGTGCCGGACAGCTACCTGTACCTTGATATCGACGACACGCTCTATCTCGGCTTCCTGGTGCGTCATGCGGCCATCGTGCAACTGGGCACGGTGGAATCGGATCGTCCGTGATTTTTCGCCGCGGATGGGCGGCTGAATAGGAGAGAAAACATGCGCAAACGCGGCGGTTTGGTCCGGGCGTTCTGGGCGGTTGCCATCATTGCCATGCTGCTGCCGGCGGCTCGGGCGGACCATGGCTTCGACTTCATGTGGCCCTCGCTCAAGGAACCCTGGCATTTCCTTCAGCCCGGTCACGTGGCCATTGGTCCCCAGGGCGATGTCTACATTGCCGACACGGGAAATCATCGCGTTCAGCGTTTCACGAGCAGCGGCCAGTTTCTCACGGCCTGGGGTTCCGAGGGCACGGGCAATGGACAGTTCAGCCATCCCACGGGCGTTGCCGTGTCTTCTCGCGGCGAGGTCTATGTGACCGACACCGACAACCATCGCGTTCAGTATTTCACCGCGGACGGGACCTATTCCGGCCAGTGGGGCACCATTGGCACGGGACCGGGCGAGTTCAACGGTCCCACGGGCATCGCCATCGGCCCCAACGGCGAGGTCTACGTGGCGGACGCGGGCAACAACCGCATTCAGATCTTCGACAGCCAGGGCAACGTTCAGGGCGAGTGGGGCACCCTGGGCGACGGCCAGGGCGAGTTCCAGGGGCCTGCCGGTCTCTCGGTCGATGCGGCCGGCAACGTTTACGTGAGCGACAAGTTCAACCACCGGATCCAATACTTCGATGGCTCGGGCCAATACAAGGGCGAATGGGGTGGCCCTGGTACGGACGACGGTCAATTCAACGAACCCTGGGGGATTTGGGTGGATGACGAACTGGGCGTTTTCGTCTCGGATTCCGAGAACGACCGTGTTCAGCGTTTTTCCGCCACCGGTGTACACGTCACCACCTGGGGGGAGCCGGGCGTCGGGGCCGACGCGTTCCGCAAACCGGGCGGCATTGCGGTGGACCTGAACGGCAATGTCATCGTGGTGGATCGAATCGCGGCGAGCATTCCCCGCTACCTTTCCACCGGCGTGTTTCGCAACGCCTGGGCCAGCAAGGGCACGCAGGACGGCTTCTTCGACCAACCCGCGGGCATCGTGTTGAGTCCTTCGGGTGACGTTTTCGTGGCGGACACCACTAACGCGCGGATACAGCGGTTTTCCTCCTCCGGCGCGTTTCAGTCCAAGTTCGGTTCCTCGGGCTCGGGCAACGCCCAGTTCCTGGTGCCCTATGGCATCGCCATGAACGCCTCCGGGTGGCTCTATATCACCGACTTCAATGCCTCCGAGGTGAAGGCATTCAGCCAGCAGGGTGAATTCGTGGGACGGTGGGGCAGCTTCGGCACGGGCGATGGCGAATTCCGCGCCCCCACGGGAATTGCTTTCGACGGCTCGGGCAATATCTACGTGGTGGACACGGGAAACCACCGGGTGCAGAAGTTCTCCTCCAGCTTCGGGTTTCTCAAGGCCTGGGGTTCCCGGGGCAGCGGTCCGGGCGAGTTCTTCCTGCCCTACGGAATTGCCATTGACGCCAATGACACGGTCTACGTGGTGGACTCCCGGAATCATCGCGTCCAGGCCTTCAGCACGGACGGCGAATTCCTCGACGAGACCGGAAGCGAGGGCACGGGCGATGGCGAATTCACCGAGCCCAAGGGCATTGCCATCGGTCCGGAAAACCACGTCTTCGTGGCCGACTCGGGCAACAATCGGGTCCAGGAGTTTGACACTTCCCTCAGTTTCCTCGCTGCCTTCGGCACGACGGGAACCAATGCCGGACAGTTCCAGAATCCCACCGACCTAGCCGTGGATGCCTCGGGCAATGTCTACGTGGCCGACCGCTTTAACAGTCGTATCCAGGTTTTCTCCCCCAACGCCGCCGGAAAGCAGTATGGCGCGCTCCGAAAGGCCATTATCGTCGCGGGCGGCGCGCCCGGCGGCACACTTGCCGAGGAGACCCAGGTGGGCGCCAACCTGGCCTATCGCGCGCTGTTGCTGCAAGGCTATGACAAAGGCACCGTACACTATTTGAGCGCCGATACCGATCTCGACCTCGACAACAACGGCGAAGCCGATGACATCGACGCCGCCCCCACGGCGGAAAGTCTGGAGACCGCCATTTCCACGTGGGCGGCGGACGCCGGCAAGCTGGTGTTGTACCTGGTGGGACCGGGCGCGGCGGAGGGCTTCGCGCTTAACAGCACCGAAACCTTGACCCCAAGCGTGTTGGATGGCTGGCTGGATACCCTGCAAGACACGCAGGGGACAGAGGTGCTTGTCCTATGCGACGCCAGTTTCTCGGGTGCTTTCGTGCCTGCCCTGGGCGACACGCCACCGGCGGCCCGCACCATTATGACCAGTACGGCGGCCGGAGAGCCCGCCTATTTCCTCGATTCCGGCACCATCTCTTTCTCGAACCACTTCTGGACCGCCGTGTTTAACGGTGCTTCGGCTTTGTTCGCCTACCGCGAAGCCGGGAAGGCCATGGGAGAGACCACCGGCTACCAGACCGCCATGCTCGATGATAACGGCAACGGCGTGGGCAACGAACAAGAGGACGGCCTTGCGTCCTTCGGGCTCCGTGTTTTCAATCGGACGCCCGCCCTTGACGATCCGCCGTCGGTTGGTGAAGTGTCGCCCGATCAGATCCTCACGGGGGACCAGACTTCCGCCGACTTCTTCGCGCGGGACGTGCTCGATGACCGGGGTGATATAAGCCGTGTTTGGGCCGTCGTTACCGGTCCCTTCGGTAACAAACAGTCCACGGAAGATGTCGTCGTCTCAAAGCCCGGTTTCGAGATGCTCCCCGATGAAAACGGCGACTTTACGGGCAGTTTTGACGACTTCCAGGAGGATGGTGACTACGAGGTGGCCATCTACGCTTCCGACAACAACCTGAACCTTGCCCCCGTGTCCGTGACACTCGTGAAACGCGCCAGCATTGCGGTCAATACCCTGACCTGCACCGTAACCGATGCCGTCACCTCGGCGCGCATCCTTGATGCGACCCTTTCTATTGGCGCCCCCGGCATTCAACCCGTCACGGAAAATGACAATGGCGTATACGTTTTTGCCGCCTTGCCGGACGGCACCTACACCGTGATCGCCACGGCCCCGGGCTACGTTGCGCAAACCCAGGCCGTATCCGCTTTCGGCGGGATTTTTGTTACGCTCGATTTCGCCCTTGAGCCCGAATCTGGCGAAGGCGAGGG
>JAJRTN010000055.1 GCA_024278275.1 Candidatus Hydrogenedentota bacterium | reverse complement strand
CGGCGCGTCCCGCGCCCGGGAAGGGAGCAGTCGGTTTCGAGCGTGGCCCATCTTCCCGCTTTCATCGGGCGGCGCGGATACCCAACGGAGAGGACGAAGCATGGCGAAGAAAACGGTCAATGTAGCGATGATTGGCGCGCAATTCATGGGCAAGGCCCACAGCAACGCCTGGCGCAAAGTGGGTGCTTTCTTTGAAATGCCGGTCACGCCGGTTATGAAGGTCATCTGCGGCAAGACGAACGATGAACTGGACCACGCGGGTGTGTGGGGATGGGAAGAGACCAGCACCGATTGGAAGGCCGTGGTGAACCGTCCCGACATCGACATTGTCGATATTTGCACGCCCAACTTTCTCCATCCACCCATGGCCCTGGAAGCGGCCAAGGCGGGCAAACATGTTATCTGCGAAAAGCCCCTGGCCAATTCACTCGACGACGCCAAGAAGATGCTCGCCGCGACCGAACAGGCGCGGGTCAAACACATGTGCGGCTTCGCCTACCGCTTCGCGCCCGCCGTGGCGTCCATCAAGAAGATGATCGACGACGGCGAACTGGGTCACCTTTTCCACTTCCGCGCCGCCTATCAACAGGACTGGATCGTGGATCCCGAGTTTCCCCTGGTGTGGCGTCTCAAGAAGAAGCACGCGGGTTCGGGCGCACTGGGCGACATCGGGGCGCACATCACCGACCTGTGCCAGTACCTTGTGGGGGATATTGCCGAAGTGACCGCCACCATGCAGACTTTCGTGAAGCAGCGCCCCATCGCCGATAGCGACACGGGAATCACCGCGGATGCGGGCCGGAAGAAGACCAACAAGACGGGCCGTGTCGACGTGGACGACGCGGCGATCTTCCTGGGACGCATCAAGGGCGCCGACACCCTGGCCACCTTCGAGGCCACGCGCTTCGCCACGGGACGGCGCAACCACAACAGCATCGAGATTTATGGCAGCGAGGGTTCGGTCTTGTGGAACCAGGAAGACATGAATTTCTTCCACTACTATAACCGCAACGATCCGGGGCACGTGCAGGGCTTCCGCCGGATTCACGCCACCGACGGCGGCCACCCCTACACCGAGGCTTGGTGGCCCACGGGCCACATCATCGGCTACGAACACCTCTTCGTCCATGAGATGTACGAGTTCCTGAGTTGCCTCAACAAGAAGAAAGTCACCTATTCGACCTTCGAGGACGCCGTTTCCTGCCAGAAGGTGCTCGATGCCGTCACGCGGGCCGCAAAAACGAAGCAATGGGAAAAGGTTTAGCATGTTCTTGCACGGCTTAGAGTAGAAGCGGCTTCCAGCCGCTTTGAACAGGGCAAGATGCCGCGTTTCAGACCGCGAACGGTATTAGTCTGCAACAACCCCATCCGGAAGGAGGAATGAAGCATGAAACTTGGACTGCTGACCTGTATGTTTGGCGACAAACCGCTGAAGGACGTGATGGACATCATCCGTCCCCTCGGACTCGACTGTGTCGAGTTGGGCACGGGCAACTATCCCGGCGGGGCGCATGCGCCGGTGAAGGAGCTTCTGGCGTCGAAACCAAAGCGCGATGAATTGATGGCCCTGGTGAAAGGCGAGGGCTACGCCATCAGCGCCCTGAGTTGCCACGGCAATTGCCTGCACCCCGACAAGGCCCTGGCCAAGGGATTCGCGCAAACCCAGACCGATACGATCAAGCTCGCCGGCATGTTGGGCATCAAGACGGTCGTCGACTTTTCCGGCTGTCCAGGATCAGACCCCGGGGCGAAGAAGCCGTCGTGGGTCACCTGCCCTTGGCCGGAGGATTACCTGGAGGTGCTGGAGTGGCAGTGGAGCGAGAAGGTCATTCCTTACTGGAGCAAGCAGGCCAAGTTCGCCAAGGATCACGGGGTGCGGGTGGCCTTCGAAGCGCATCCCGGCTTCGTGGTCTACAATCCCGAAACGCTCCTGAAACTGCGCAAGGCCTGCGGTAATAACTTGGGCGCGAACTTCGATCCGAGCCACTTCTTCTGGCAGGGCATCGATCCCGTGGAGGCCGTGAAGGCCCTCGGCGGCGGCGCCATCTACCATGTCCATGCCAAGGATTCCCGCGTTGAACCGCAAAACGCCATGGTCAACGGCGTGCTCGACACCAAGCACTACGGGGAGGAAGCCAGGCGGGCGTGGATCTTCCGCACCTGCGGCTACGGCCACGGCCTGGAGTGGTGGAAGGACTTCTTCTCCACGCTCCGGCTGGTGGGCTATGACGGCCCCGTGAGCATCGAGCACGAAGACAGCCTCATGTCGAGCAACGAAGGACTCACCAAGGCCGTCGGTTTCCTCAAGCAGTGCATCATCAGCGAAAAGCGCGGCGCCATGACCTGGGCCTGAGCAAGACCTATGCACACGGTGGAGGTCCGCCGGAATGGCGGGCCTCCCCGTTCTTACCCGAGCGGGTTGCAGGAAAGGGAAATACCCGTGACCGACCGCGAACGATTCATCAATTGCGTTTTGGGGGAGCCCGTGGATCGCCCGCCCTTCTGGCTGATGTGGGGGCCGTGGGCGACGACGTGGCAGCGGTGGGAAAGAGAGGGCAAGCCCCCGGAAGTCACGGATCATCGGTCTTTCTGGAAACCCGATGCCTTCCCCTGGGCCGTGCCCGTCAACGCGGGGCCGTGCCCGAAGTTCGATACGTCGATCATCGAGGAAGACGAAGCGAGCTTCGTATGGCGCGACGGCTGGGGCATCAAACGACGCGATTTCAAGGACTCCATGTCCATGTCGGAGTTTCTCGACTTTCCCGTGAAGAACCGGCGCGACTGGGATCAGTACAAGGAGGAGCGGCTCAATCCCGACGATCCCGAACGCCTCGCGGGGGATTGGCTCGCGCAAGCGAAGGCGCGGGAAGCGGCGGGCGCGCCCGTCCAGTTGGGCTATTACCCCGACGTGGGACTCTACGGCGGGGTGCGCTGGCTCCTGGGCGACGAGGAATGCCTCATCGCCTTCTGCACCCGGCCGGACCTGGTACACGACATCATGGACCACCTCACCTCGGTGTACCTGGCCGTGTTCGCCAAGGTGGTGGACCAGGTGCGCGTGGATGTTATTCATATATGGGAGGACATGTGCGGCCGCACGGGACCGCTCATCGGCCCCCGCCAATGGCGGGAGTTCATGGGCCCCCACTACCGACGCATCAAGGCCTTCGCCGAGGAACACGACATCCCCGTCCTCTCCGTGGATACGGACGGCATGCCCGACCTCATTATTCCGCCCATGATGGAGGCGGGCGTGAATTATCTCTTCCCCTTCGAGGTGGCCGCCGGATGTGATGTCAACGACTTCCGCAAGCGTTACCCCGCGCTGGGCATGATGGGCGGCATCGATAAGCGCGCCCTGGCGGAATCCCCCGAGGCCATCGACCGCGAGCTGGAGCGGATCCGCCCCGCCGTGGAAGCGGGTTGCTATATCCCCGACCTCGATCATCTGGTCCCGGACGACGTGTCGTGGGCAAACTACCGCCACTACGTGGAGGCGTTGAAAAAGCTGGTGGGCGTCGGATGAATGGCGCCGGATGAGCAAAAGGAGAAGAATCCATGAACCGCTTTGCGTGTGTTCTTTGTGGCGCGGTGGCGGCCCTGTGTCTGACCATGCCGGGCGTGTACGCCGGCCCGAAGCCCGAGGTAAGCCAACGGCCCTGGGGCGTCACGTCCGACGGCCAACCGGTGGAACTCTACACCCTCGCCAACGGTCACGGCATGAAGGCCGCCATCACGAATTATGGCGCCATCCTCGTGTCGCTCGAAGTGCCCGACCGCGACGGGAAGACAGGGGACGTGGTGTTGGGCTATGACAAAGTCGAAGATTACATCAAGGATTCGCCTTACTTCGGCTGTATCGCAGGGCGCTATGCCAACCGCATCGCCAAGGGCAAGTTCTCCCTGGACGGCAGGGAATACTCCCTGGCGGTAAACAACGGCCCGAACCACCTGCACGGCGGCCTGAAAGGCTTCGACAAGGTGGTGTGGAAGGCGGAGCCGGTCCGGCGCGGCCGGGTCGTGGGCGTGCGCCTGACCTATGTCAGCCCCGACGGGGAGGAAGGCTATCCCGGCACGCTGACCTGCCAGGTGACCTACGGGTTGACCGCGGACAACGCGCTGGTCATCCGCTACCGCGCCACCACCGACGCGCCGACGGTGCTGAACCTCACCCATCACAGCTACTTCAACCTCAAGGGGCAGGGCGAGGGCGACATTCTCGACCACCTGCTGATGATCAACGCCGACCGCTACACCCCCGTGGACGACACCCTCATCCCCACGGGCGAACTGGCGCCCGTGGCGGGAACGCCCATGGATTTCACCCGGCCCACCGCCATTGGAAAACGGATTAACGAGGACTTCGTGCAACTCCTGCGCGGCGGGGGCTATGACCATAATTACGTGCTGAACCGTGACGGCGGCGGGCTTTCCCTCGCGGCCCGGGCCTACGCCCCCGCCACGGGCCGCGTCATGGAAGTCTGGACCACCGAGCCGGGTATCCAGTTCTACGCGGGCAACTTCCTCGACGGCACCCTCACGGGCAAAGACGGCAAGGTCTACAAACACCGTTACGGCTTCTGCCTGGAAACCCAGCATTTCCCCGACTCCCCGAACCAATCTGATTTCCCCTCCGTAGTCCTCCGTCCCGGCGAAACCTACCGCCAACACACGGAGTACCGCTTCTCGGTGCGGTAACGGTGGGTGGGAGGAGACTACCCTATCTCCATGCGTGCTCGTTGTCTCGTTCCCATGTGCCCCATGAGCATGCATAGGGCGTTCTTCACGGCAGAACATGGATACGTGGCCCCGGGATGACAAGGGGGGGGCGAGACGCTATTCGATAGTCTCAACATGGGGATAGTGGAGAATCTTTTCGTCGGAACTGAGCAGTGGACACTCCTGGATTCGAGCTGTCGCTACGATCATCTGATCGGCAGGGCCTCGATGGAAAGTGCCCGGAAGCTGCGTGGATTCAACGACGATGTCCGGCGTAAGTTCAAGGAGCGTGACTCCCGGATACGCCAAGGCATCCTTCATCCACTCTCGAAGCGGAAAAGGCAGGACGATTCTCCCATATTCAACGAGTTTGGCGACCTCCCAACATGAGATGACACTGACGCCTATTTCCTTGTCCTCGAAACGAGCAATCGCGATTTTATGGGATGGCGAAAGGCGAGGGTCGTCATGAACCCACCAGACCCAAACATGCGTATCGAGGACGATCATTGGATCGGATTCCAGTCCTCTTCGGCAACGCTGTCAAAGGGATCCACATATTGCAGGGGTTTCCCTCGAAGGGGATACCGTGTCTCCCGAGTGGCCCGAGGAGAACAATCACGCACCAGCACGTCGACTTTGCGGCCAGCCAAGGCGGGCAAGCCGCGAACGGTAAGTGTCCCGTCTTCCGCAACCGTCGCTTGCAGATGTATGGCTTCCATAATGATGTGCCTCCTATCGATATTCGTCGAAAAACGCCTCGTCGATTTCATAAACAGTCTTTGGATTCACGCCCAATTTCAGTTGTTCAAACCACTGCTGTCCAAGACAGAATCGCCGTAACGCTTCGACCCGCATAGAATAGGGTTCTTTCCTTCTGAAAACACCTTTTTTGGGGATCAGGTCTCCCGTTTTCCTGTTGCCCGGTTAAGGGGCCTGTCCAAGACCGGG
>JAJRTN010000054.1 GCA_024278275.1 Candidatus Hydrogenedentota bacterium | reverse complement strand
GCTCAAACAATCCGGCATGGAGTGGACCGTACGCGGTGCAAACGCAATCACCGCACTGCGTTGCGTCATTCAATCAGGACGGTTCGAGGAATACTGGGAGCAGCGCGCCGCATGAAAACCCCCAAAATTGACGCAGGCCCTCGGGCGTCATTCTTGGCGCACGAAGCACGGCGCTCCCCGGGGCGCGTGAAAAAACGCATTCCCGCCCCGGGCACGTTCACCCCCTTGACAGGTATTCTCGGCAGGCCTATTATACAAGGTAAAACTTGTGTACCCATTGTGCCCGGCAGGGGATTGGGAGGATTCCCCGGGTCGTGGTGTGATGGTTCAACCGCTGAAGGATGGTCCGGCGGAACTGTGGCAGATAAACATCGCGGGACCGTCATGTGGCCCCGGGTAAGGACACCGTAAACACAGCCATCGGCCGGCACGGAGGCGAGAAAGGAGGGCCGTTCCAAAACGCATGGATTACGCTGCAAAAGTGTTTGACTCCCGACACCCGGGAGAGACCCTTCGCAGCGCGGCTCGACGCCATGGCCTCCATGGGAAGGGCCATGCCGTTTCGTTCCATGAAAGCACGAAGCGTGTAATGGAGGAAGCCGCCGAAATGACTTCTTCTCAATCGCTGGTAAACATTGAAGGGGATTTGAAAATGTGTAGTGGAAAAAAAGGTTTATTTTCGCCGCAACGTGTCGGAACCGTTTTCTCGATGTCGATGCTGTGCGCGCTGACCGTGGCCCTCATGGGCTGTCCCGGGCTCCAGGGGCCACAAGGCGAACAGGGGCCTCCCGGCCCCGGCGCGGTGGCCACCGGTCCCGGTCTCAACGTAACCATCAACAACGTGGTAATCCCCGCCGACCTCCTGCCGGAAATCACTTTTACGGCGACCGACGACTTTGGAACCATGGTTGGCCTGGACCAGTTCGCGGGTGACCGCGACGTGCGGTTCACCATGGCCTACCTCGAAGGGTCCGGCACCGCCAAGACGGCCCCCATGGGACAGTACGTGAGCTACGTCACGGACGACACCAACGGCCAGGCGACCTATGACCACCACCTGGGCGCCGGTCTGTCCGAAAACGAAGATGGTACCATCACCTACAAGTTCGAAACGGCCCTTCCGGACGACTACGACGCGACCGCCACGCACCAGGTGGGCGGTCAGTTCACCCGGACACACCCCGACGGCGACGCCACCTACAACACCAACGCGGTGTACACTTGGGTCCCCGCCGGGGGCGCGGTGACATTCACCCGGGAGATCTCGACGACCGAGACCTGCAACGCCTGCCATACCAAGCTCACGCTTCATGGCCGCCGCACCGAGTTCCAGTACTGCATCACCTGCCACACCCCGCAGAGCGTGGATCCCGACACGGGCAACACGGTGGACATGCCCTACATGATTCACCAGATCCACATGGGTTCGGATTTGCCGAGCGGCGAGGCCTATCGCATCATCGGCTACCGCAACTCCGTACATGACTATGCGGGCGTTGAAATGCCTCAGTCCCCAACCAACTGCACCGTGTGCCACACGGAAGCGGTGGATGGTGACGGGAACCCGGTTGCGCCGAACGCCGACGCCTGGAAGACGAACCCGACGCCCGCGGGCTGCTTGTCCTGCCATGGCACCACCGACCCCGTGACAGGCACAAATCACTTGCAGACCCCGGCGGACTGCACGGTCTGCCACACCCCGGAGGGCATTACCGATGCGCACCGGGAGACCGCCGCGGGAAGACTCGTTTTTGCCATGACCGCCGACCAGGTTTCCGTGGACGAGACCGGGCTGGTAACCATCGACTTCTCCGTTTCCGATTCGGAGAGCGGCGAAGCCGTCACAAACCTCGACACACTCAATGGCCTTGCGGGCATCGTGATCGCCTGGCCGGTGCCGGAGTTTAACAACGATATTTCCCAGTTCTTCCCCTTTGGCGGAACGTTAACCAACAACGGAGAGGGAAACTACCGCTACACCCTCCCGGCGGGCATGGAGATTCCCGTCGGAACAAGCGACACCTTTGCCATCGGCTTCCAGGGCCGCACGGAGATAGACCCCGATGGCGTTCCTGATTCCGGCGACGAGTTTGAACGGGGCATGGCCCCCTTTACGCCCGTAACCTTCCGTACCGACGGAGGGGAAAGCGCGGAGCGCCGGACCGTCGTGGAAGAGGCGTCTTGCCTGGCCTGCCACGATGAAATCCGTGTCCACGGCACCCTGCGCGCGGGCGTGGCGCTGTGCCTCATGTGTCACCATGTGAATCAAACGGACATTCCTTTCCGGGATGGAAGCGACGAAGCCCACATGCCCGAAGACGCTCTCACGGTGAATTTCAAGGACATGATCCACAGGATCCACCGTGGCGAGGAACTCGAAAACCCGTACACCGTGGTCGGATTCGGTGGCGGGCTCCATGAGTTCAACGAAGTCCTTTTCCCGGGCCGCCTTGAAAAATGCTCCATCTGCCATGCCGACAACGATGTGAGTTTGCCCCTGGCGGCGGAGGCCTTGGCCACCTCTGTTGACAACGGCACAACCGTCACGGAGGTACTGCCGACGACAGCCGCGTGTACCTCGTGCCATGACGGGCTCATGGCAGGAATCCATGCCTTCCTCAATACCATGGACGGGGTGGAGACCTGCGTCATATGCCATGGGCCGGGTGCCGTGGCGGATGTGGAGGCCGTGCATACGCTCGACTAAGCGTTGAGGACGAAACACCCCAACCGGCTTTTCCGCGGGGGTGGCGCCAAGAACGGCGCCACCCCCGCCGTGTCATGTCCGGCATCAAAGAATGAACTCATCCCACGCCTGCATCCCCATCCTTCGCTTTGCCCGAACGCGCCATGAAACATGGCATGATCATTCCCCGGCGGCGGATTCCCACTGCGCGGCCCATTCGGGGTGAAGACGGGCCTGCACTTCCCAGGCGTCGAGCAGGGTGAGCGCGGCCATGTGCTCCACCACGGGCACGGCACGGGGTACGATGCAGGGGTCGTGACGGCCATGGACCTGGACATCCACGTTTTCGCCCGCGCGGTTCACGGTCTTCTGTGGTTTGGCAATGGAGGACGTGGGTTTCACCACGAGACGCAAACAGATGGGGTCGCCGTTGGAAATCCCCCCGAGAATTCCCCCGGCGTGGTTCGTCAGGAAGCCCTCCTCGCGGATGTTGTCGTTGCCCTCGCTGCCGCGGAGCCGCGCCAGTTCAAAGCCGTCCCCCACCTCGACCCCCTTCACCGCGCCGATGGTCATCATGGCGGCGGTGAGTTTGGCGTCGAGCTTGGCGAAGACGGGATCGCCCAAGCCGGGCGGAACGCCCATCACATCCAGTTGGATGATGCCGCCCACGGAATCCATGTCCTTGCGCGCCGCCAGGATGGCCTCGGCCATGGCCTTCGCCGCCACGGGGTCGGCGCAGCGCACGGGATTGTCCTCGATGGTGTCGTAATCGCGGGTCTTCGCCGGAATACCGGCCACCTCGACGGAATGGGCCACGATCCGAACGCCACGCCGGGCGAGGATTTCCTTGGCCACGGCACCCGCCGCCACGCGGCACGCCGTCTCGCGGCCGGAGGAACGTCCGCCGCCCCGGTGGTCACGGATACCATACTTGCGGTAGAAGGTGAAATCCGCGTGACCGGGCCGGAAGAGATCGATGAGGTCGTCATAATTGCGCGACCGCTGGTCCTCGTTGTAAATGATCATGGCAATGGGCGCACCGGTGGTCTTCCCCTCGAAAACGCCGGAGAGAATATGCACCGTGTCGCTTTCCTTGCGCGCGGTCACCAGCTTGCTCTGACCGGGACGGCGCCGGTCGAGTTGGGCCTGGATGTCCTCCACGGAGATCGCAATGCCCGGACGAACGCCATCCAGCACGGCGCCAATGGCTTTACCGTGGCTCTCGCCGAAAGTGGTCACCCGGATAAGTTCACCAAAGGTGTTGGCCGACCGGCTATGCACGGCCAGTTCCTGCCCCATGCGCTCGGCGACGATTTCGGCCAGTTCCTCGGGGGTTCCCTCGGTCGTGTCGATGAGGATGTCGGCGTAGGGCCGGAGGATGTCTTCGCGCTCGGCCACCTGGGCGGCATGCTTTTCCTTGCCGTCAGGTCCCTCAAGCCAAGGCGGCACGCCATGCTTCGTGCCCCGCTCCCAGAGCAGGTCGGCAGGGGCCGTGAGGTAAATAAGGAAGGCATCGGCGCGGAGAGCGCGTCGCGAATCAGGATCGAGCATGATCGAGCCGCCCGTAATGATCAGGGTCCAGTCGAAGTGGGCGGCCTCCAGGGCCACATCGCGTTCGAGAGCGCGAAACCATGGCTCGCCATGCTCGGCGAAAACCTCGCGGCAGGTGAGTCGATGCCCGTCGCGCTCCTCGTGGAGATCTTCGATCATGTCGTCGGTTTCCACCGTGCGGAAACCGGTGATCTCCGAGAGTATCTTGCCGATGGACGACTTCCCGGAACCCTTCGGCCCCATGAGTACCAGTTTCATCTACACGAACCTTTCATAACTTTTTCCATGCTTCGCCCGTGCATGTGGGTAACGCCAAGGACAGTGTCAAAAGTCCCAGTCAAACAAAGGATGGGGCAAACAAAACGCCGCGTCCAGCTTCGCCAGCAATTCCGGTGGGCCGATGAGTTCGTCCGTTACGGCAAGACCGGTGGCGGGCCGCACGCCAAGCCACATGCGCGAGAAGGCGTTCACCGAGGTGGTGAGCGTGGGGAGAGCCGGTTCCGTGCCGGGCGTCGCCTTCGAATTGAGACCCAGATGCACCACATACTCGCCCGCCACGCCGCGCCAAAGCGCATCGCCGGGAAGGCATGCCTCGATGGGGTCCGAGATGACGAGGTTAAACGCGAAGGACTCCACAGGCAGATGGGTAAGGGCCAAACAGCCGGGCACGTCGTTTATCCGAGCCTGGAAATAGACGAAGGCTCGGATCGCCTGCTCCAGCTTGCCGCCCTCGGTCATGGCGCGGAGTTGGTTGGGCCGCTCGATAAAGTCCTGCAGTTGAATACCCGGCGGTTCGTTCATGCTTACCAGCCGCACCTGGTCGCCAAGCTGCTTCAAGAGGCCCATCAATTCGAGAAAGTCCTTGCCGTCGCGGCAGGCCATCCACACCACGCGGTAGTGCGGTCCGTGGTCGCCGGAGATGTCCAGCCAGACCATATGGGTAAGCGTGCCCGCTTCGTCCCCGTAGCCCAGGCCGAAGCCCTTCTCCGTCCACATCATGCTGGTGCGGGTGAGGCGCGGATCGTCGAAAATGAGTGATCCATGGCCCCGTGTACGGGCCAACCGCGCGGCGTGTACCGCCTCCCAATCGTCGAAGCCAATTCGCCGGGGCACGGGCACATCGGCGCTCACGCTCATCCGCGCGGGATCAAAGGACACCCGGTGTTCGTAGCCACAGGATCCAAAACCCAGCTTGTTGTAGAAACCCTGCTCGAACATGCCCAGGCCGCTGACCAGCGCGCCATCGGCCACATCCTTCGCCACGGCCAACGCGGTGAGCCGCCTGGCGAAGCCCTGCTTCCGGCCGATGCGGCTCGTGGTCACCCCGCTTACCCCGGCAAAAGGCAGCTCCTCGTCGAGATAGCGCAGGCTGCCGCGGTCGGTGGAGACCAGGCACTCGGCTTCCCCATCCATGAGCGCCACGAGCTTCCGGCCCGCACCCAGAAAAATATCCAATGCCTTTACGGCGCGTTTCTTGTCCGGGGAAAGCCAACCGACTTCCGACCAGATACGGTGAACCGCCGTCTGGTCGTGGTCATGATCGTAGTTTCGCCATTCCATTAACTTTTCCCCTCATGCAGGAGCCGCCGCAAGAATCATGTCGATAACAGGGCGTGCTTTGGGGTACCGGCTCTTTCTATGTGGCACAGCCGCCCTCGGCTGTGGATCGATCGTCGGTAAAAACTCGACGGAAACCTGTCGGCCACGGCCGAGAGCGGCTGTGCCACACAAGATATAGTCTGTTGACTCCGGGATGATCAAGCCCCCGGACTTTCGCCGGTGACCTCACTGCAAGACATTACGCCACCAGTTTCCCGGAACACCCCAAACCCGCCAGGGCATCGAAGAACGTGGGGAAGGTGATGTTCACCGCTTCGTAGCCTTCGATGACCGTCTCGCCATCGAGCATGCAGCCCGCGATGGCGAGGGACATGACCACGCGATGATCGGCGTGGCCCTCCACCATGGCGGGACGCAACGCGCTCTCCCGGATGATGAGGCCATCGGGAAGCTCTTCGATGTCGGCCCCGAGTTTCGCAAGCTCCGCGCACATCACGGCGATGCGGTCGGTCTCCTTCAGCCGTGCCTGGGGCACGTTCACCAGCCGTGTTTCGCCTTCGGCGAAGCAACCCATCACCGCCATCATGGGCAAAGCATCGGGCGTGGCGTTGAGGTCAAGCTCACAGCCCCTCAGCTTCGCGGCGCGCACCCGTATGCCCTCGTCTTCCACCGAAATATCCGCCCCCATGGCACGAAGATAATCGATAACCACCTTGTCGCCCTGGGTGTCTTCGAGGTCGAGCCCCTTGCAGAGCACCTCGTTGTCTCCCAGGGCCCCCGCCGCGAGGAAGAAGGTGGCGGAAGAAAAGTCGCCGGGAATCCGCCGGCTCACGGGGCGGTAGGTCTGGCCTCCGGGAATATGAAAGACACTCAGGTCATCGGCATAATCGAGACGAATGCCCTGCCGGTCAAGCCAATCGAGCGTGATGCCCACGTAGGGTTTTTCGTTGAGGAGGGGCACCCGGATATGGGTATCGTCCTCGGCGAGGGGGCAGTTGATGAGCAGTGAACTGAGGTATTGACTCGTGACGGCTTCAATGGTGGTCGTCCCGCCCCGAATCCGGCCTTCCACCACCAGGGGCGGACAACCGTTGCCCCGCGTGGCGCACACGGTGGCCCCCAGGTCGTTGAGCGATTGCACGAGGGGACCGCAGGGACGGCTGCGCACTTGCGCGTCGCCCGTGAGCACGGCCAATCCCTCCGGCAACAGGGCCGCGCTGCCGAGGGCCACGCGCATGGTGGTCCCACTGTTGCCTACATCGATGACGTCGTCCGGTGCCTGGAAGCAACCGCCCCTTCCCTGCACGCGCCACCTGTCGCCCTCATCGCTGATTTCGACGCCCAAGCCGCGGTAGGCGTGGAAGGCCGCGCGGGCATCGGCGGAATCCAGGGGCTGGCGGATGCAACTTTCCCCCTCCGCCAGCGCGGCGATGGCCACGGCGCGAATGGTGTGCGACTTGGAGCCGGGAATCTCGACACTGCCCCGCAGGGTGGCACGGCGTAATCGCAATTGCATGGGTTTGGCCTCCAAAGGGGGCGCATGG
Source organism: Candidatus Hydrogenedentota bacterium (assembly GCA_024278275.1). Classification (GTDB taxonomy): domain Bacteria; phylum Hydrogenedentota; class Hydrogenedentia; order Hydrogenedentales; family JAJRTN01; genus JAJRTN01. Next base: position 24,646 of record JAJRTN010000054.1, on the reverse strand, counting down.
GCCCGAAAACCTGGTCTTGGGCGAAGCGGGAAAATCGTTGCTTGTGCCGTTTACCGTTCAGCCCCGGACGCAGGCCTCATCTTCCCAACCGCCTCAACCCTTGACGGGGTCGGCGAGGATCTCGAGATTGATGAGAACCTCCTTGTTGATAATGCTGTCCTGGTATCCGGAGGCGTCCATGCCCCAGTCGAAACGGTTGATGGTAAACTCGGCGGTTGCCAGGAGGCCCCGGTCGGTGATCTCGAGCCTGGCGGGAAAGGTAAGGCCCTTGGTAATGCCGCACAGGGTGAAGTTCCCGGTCACGTCATAGAGATCGCCGTTTTTCTTCACGCTGGTGGACTGGAAGGTGGCTTCGGTGAATTTCTCCACGTTGAAGAACCCTTCCTGTTTCACGTAATTGGTGAGAATGCGTGAATCGGAGAAGAGCGAGGTAATATCAATGGTGACGTTCACCCGGGTAGTCTCCAGATCATCCCCCTCGACCGTAACGGTACCGTTGAAGTTGGCGAATCCGCCTTCCCTCGATCCGATGGGCTTGTAGCCGGTCCACATGATGGTCGAATCGTCGTTAGGAGTAATAGCAAAGGTCCGTGTTGAGACCGCAGGCTCCGCGGGTTCCTGGCTGTCCACTTTCGGGGCCGGTTTCGCCGGAGCCTCGGGCGGCCGGATCGCTTCGGTCACGTTGGCACGCTGGGCGTCTTCCGGGGGCTTGTTATTGGAAAAGAGCAGCAGACCGCCGATACCGATACCGGCGAGCACGACGAGGATGCCGAGAAACTTCAGGACGCGCATGGTGGGGGGAGTCTCCCAAGGTTGGTCCCGGTGCCGCCGGAATGTTGGACGACGCCGGATTACGGTAAAAAAACGGCGTGGAGCACGCGCGCCCCACGCCGGGAACGGCCATGGCTATGCTTTTTCGGTGGCTGCCTTGGGCGCGCCTTCTTTGGGCACTGCCTTGGGCTCGGGCTTTTCGGGGGCTTTCCAGCTATCGTCGTAGTCATGGAAGCTGGGGGTCTCGAAGTCGAAGGTATACCACGCGGGATCAATGTCGATCTTACGTCCTTCCTCACGTGACCGGAGCGCGGCGAGACCGCTGATGGCGGTGGTGAGGCCGACCATCTGGTTGGTCCGGGGCACGCCGCCTTCCTTGATGTGCCTGGCCATGGCCTCGAACTGGTAGACATCGGCGGTTTTGAGTTTAATGTCGGCGAGAATCTCAATGCCCTTGGCCAGTTCCTCGGGGCTGCGCTGGAGGGTGGCCAGTGAGGTGATGGCGTCACCGCCACCCTCTTTCTTCACCTTCTCCACCTTGGCGTCTTCCATGTAGAACATGCACGGCAGGGCGGGGTTTTCGGTGAGATTCAGTGTGCCGTAGTCTCCTTCGAGCAACTCGAAAGCGCCTCCCCGGGCATTGGCGAGGATATTGCTGTGGGCATAGCGGACGGTATAGGACTTGTTGATTTTCGCCATCTTCTGCAGGCGGCTGCGCTTCTCGACGGTCTGGAAGCCGGGATCGCTCGGGTGCTGCCTGTATTCATAGGTAATGGTGATATTGTCATCCACCTCGCGGCCGTCGCGCCAGTAATCGATCCCGCCCGTGGCGTACACGCTGACGGGTACGGACATCATGAACCAGTTGGCGATATCACACTGGTGTGTCGCCAGTTCCGTGAAGAGACCGCCCGAGGTGGCCTTGTACATGCGCCAATTCAGGAGATGCTCAATGTCCTCGACCCCCACGAGTTCCTTCGCCAAAGCCACTTCCTGGTCGGTGAGCGGTTGGTAGACGCTCGTGTCACGGCGCCAGTAGTGGTTTCGGTGCCACTGGGTGACGATGTGGTTGATCCGGCCCAGCATACCGCGCTTGTGGGCGATATTCATGCCCACGTTATACTTCGGGTTGTAGCGGCGCTGGTGCCCGACCTGGAGAAAACGGCCGGTCTCGTGGCATTTCTTCACGATGTCACGGGATTCTTCGATGGTCTTGGTCAGGGTCTTTTCGCAGAAAACGTACTTCCCCGCGTCCAGGCAGTCCATGGCGAGCTGGTAGTGGGTGTGGAGGGGCGTGGCGATGACCACCGCGTCGATCTCTTCCTGCGCCAGCATCTCGCGATAATCGTAGTAGGATTTGGGCTTGTGGGCCGCCTTGATCCTGTTCTTACTCGCCGTGTCCAGATCGCCCGGTTTCTGCCCCGGCTCCAGGTAGACCCCCGCGTTGGACACCCAGCCGTACAGCGTGCCGGCCTTCTGGTGGGGCGTGAAAATATCGCACACGGCGACAATTTGCATGTCCGCGGCCCCGGTCAGCCCGTCACGGATGTGGAAGGTGCCCTGTCCGCCCGTGCCGATACAGGCCACCCGGACCTTCTCGTTGGCCGCGTAAGCGCGGGGGGAAAAGCGGGTGGCCATGGTCACGCCGGCGGTGGTCGCACTGGCCGTCTTCATAAAGTCGCGTCTGGTGAATTCACTGTTCATGGCCGCTCCTCTTCTTGCGGTGGAAAATTAATCCGTATGGCTTTGGGCGCATCCCCCTCGGCCACCACCACGATGGCCCGTACATCCGGATGCGCACGACAATAGGTTTCCGTCCGGTCGCGGCCCATCACATAGAAGGCCGTACTCAAGGCGTCACTTTCCAGGCCCGTCGGGGCAATGGCCGACGCACTCAGCACACCGGCCACGGGCCGGCCCGTTCGGGGATCGAAAATATGGCTCCGCTTGTTCTCCCGCTTCGCCAGAGGCTTCTCATAGGCCGACGAGGAGGACAGCGATTCATCGCGAATGAACACGGTTTCGATTCGGGGATAGCGGTCATCGAAAGGACCCAGGTGAACCTCCCACCCCTTATGTCCGGGGGGAGCGCCCACCGCCACGATACTGCTTGTGCCACCGTGCAGGAGGGCGGACGTCACGCCCCTGGCGCGAAGAACACCCGCCGCCCGGTCGAGGGCCAAGCCTTTGCCTATACCCCCGAAATCGAGGCGCATACCGGCCACGGTAAACCGGACGGTTCCTGCCGATTCATCTGATTTTACCTTATCCAATCCGACTTTTGCCAACGCCCCCGCCAATTCCCCGGGGGATGGATCGCACGGGCGGTGCGCGTATTTTCCCCACAGCGCCAGGATCGGTCCCACGGTTACGTCGAAAGCGCCGTCCGTGTCCCGGTATACCTCTTTGGATTGCCGAAGCAGGAGAAGCAGGCTTCGGGGCACGGCCACGGGCCGCTCGGCGGCGTGACGGTTGACCCGGGAGGTCGCGCTATCCGCGCGCCACGTGCTGATCTCCTGTTCCAGCGCGTCGATGGCCGCGAAGGCCTCCAGCGCGTAGCCCCGGAGCGCCTCCGGATCCGATTCTCGCGTAGGACCATAAAGAATGATGGTAAAGCCCGTACCCATGGCCTGGTGTTCGAGCCGGACGCGCGGCCAGGGGGTCTCTTCGGCCCTCGCGCAAAGCACCAGGAACGAGAGCAGCAGCACGGCGGACAGGCCTTTAAGGGTAAGGTGACGCATGAGAATCCTTTTTTCCGGTGAGGCGCGGAAAGTGTATCAGGAATACTCTAATCTCTCAAAGTGGCTCAGGGGTTCCCCGGGAAAACGGATGGGCGAAAACCGGGGGCCATTTGCCCTGCCGATGGACGGAGTGGGCGAAACGGACGCGGCGGCACGTCCACTCCGGCCACTCTGTCCGCTTCCCCTGCCCGGCGCGGATGCGCTACAATCCGGCCATGCCTTCCGCGAATACCGAAATATGGACCGTTTCCCAGATCACCCGCCGGATCAAGGGCCTGTTGGAAGAGCAAATCGGCAACATATGGATCGCCGGCGAGATATCGAACTGGAAACTGGCGGCGTCGGGGCACGCCTACTTCACCCTCAAGGACCAGGACAGCCAAATCGACGCGGTCATCTTCAGGGGCAGCCTGCGCCGGGTCCGCTTCGATCCGGAAAACGGCCTGGAAATACTGGCCCACGGCCGCGTCACGGTCTATGAGCGCCGGGGCAACTACCAGGTTGTCCTGAGCGACATGCAGCCCAAGGGCGTGGGCGCGCTCCAGTTGGCCTTCGAACAGCTCAAGAAGAAACTCGGCGCCGAGGGTCTCTTCGCGGAGGAACACAAGAAGCCCCTCCCCATGCTGCCCCGCCGCATCGGGGTGGTAACCTCGCCCACGGGCGCGGCCATCCGGGACATCCTGAACGTGCTGGAGCGGCGCTTCGCCAATGTCCACGTGCTGATTCACCCCGCGCGGGTGCAGGGCGACGGGGCGGCCGCGGAAATCGTGGCCGGTATCCGCGCACTGGATGACTACGGCGTGGACGTGATGATCGTGGGCCGGGGCGGCGGTTCGCTGGAGGACTTGTGGCCCTTCAACGAGGAGGCGGTGGTGCGGGCGGTTTTTGAAGCCCGGACCCCCGTCATTTCCGCCGTGGGCCACGAGGTCGATTTCGCCCTGACCGACTTTGCCGCCGACCTTCGCGCACCAACCCCTTCGGCCGCGGCGGAACTGGTGGTGCGGGAACGGCAGGCCCTGGTCGACCGGATCGAGGCCCTGCGCCGGCGTTTGGGCGGGGGGCTCCGGCAGTGGCTGGACCGGGCGCGTTACCGTCTTGGGGCCGCCACGGGCAGCTTCGTTTTTCAGCGGCCGGAGGAACTCCTTCGTCAGCCCCGGCAGGAATGCGACGAACTGCGCATGCGCCTGGAAGCGGCCATGGCGTAAAGGCTGCGCGCCTCCCGTCAACGGGTGGACCAGTCCGCCCGCGCCCTGGCCCTTTTGTCACCCGCGAACCGGGTGCGCCAGGCGGCGGAACGGCTGGTGACCACCCGCGCGCGGCTGACCCGCGCCATGGAGGCGATGACAGACCGCCTTCGGGCACGTCTGCGTCCGGCCATGGCGCAACTCAACGCGCTGAGTCCCCTGGCCATTCTCTCGCGGGGCTATGCCCTGGCGTGGAAACTGCCCGGTAACACCCTGGTTCGGACCACCGGCGATGTCGCGGAACAGGACGAACTGCGAATACAGGTTGGACAAGGCGCCCTGCGTGCCACGGTTACGTCCATAGAGGAAGAATAAAATGACCAGAGCGAAGAAGGACACGTCCAGTTTCGAGAAGGATCTCGAAGGACTTGAAGGTATCGTAACCGCGTTGGAAGAAGGCGGGCTGTCGCTCGATGACGCCCTGAAACGTTTCGAGGAAGGCATCAAGCTCGCGCGAAAGTGCGAGAAGGCCCTCAACGACGCGGAGAAAAAGATTGAAATCCTCACGAAGAACGTAGCCGGGGAAGCGGTAACCCGCCCCTTCGACGAGACGGCGGAGGCCGCCCCACCCTCTCCGCCGGATACTTCCCGCCTCCCGGAGGAGCCGCCCCTGGAGGAGCCGCCCGAGGAAGAGGAAGACGAGTTGCTGTTCTGATGGATGTATCCGGCTATCTTCACGCGAAAGGCGCGGCGACGGAAGCCGCGCTGGAAGCCTGTTTCGTCCCATGGACGCAGGCCCCGTCCCCCCTGATCGAAGCCATGCGGCACAGCCTTTTCGCGGGGGGAAAACGGCTGCGCCCGGCGTTGGCCCTGGGCGCGTGCGAGATAATTTGTGGCGACATGACCCCCGCCCTGCCCGCCGCCTGCGCCATCGAAATGATCCACACCTACTCCCTTATTCACGACGACCTGCCCGCCATGGACGACGACGACCTGCGCCGGGGAAAACCAACCTGCCACAAGGTGTACGGCGAGGCTACGGCCATCCTGGCGGGGGACGCCCTCCTGACCATGGCCTTCGACGTGGCCGCTTCCACGGGCCGCGCCGACGTGGTGGCCGAGATCGCGCGGGCCGCCGGCGTGGAAGGCATGGTGGGCGGCCAGCAATTCGACCTGGAGGCGGAGGGCAAGACCGTGGCCCTGGAAGATCTGCGGCGCATTCACCGCGCCAAGACCGGCGCGTTGATTTGCGTGGCGCTCCGGTGTGGCGCCATGCTGGCCCACGGCACCCAAGTGCAACTGGAACGGCTGACCCGCTTTGGCGATCATTTGGGGCTGGCCTTTCAAATCGCCGATGATCTCCTCGACGTGGGCGGCGACGAAGAGGCCCTCGGTAAGCCTGTCGGCAGCGACGCGCGGAATGCCAAATCGACCTACCCCGCGCTGGTGGGTCTCGACCGCGCCCGCGCGCTGGCGGAAGAAGCCGCCACGGCCGCCGTCGAGGCCCTCGAAGACTTCGGCGAGGAAGCCGGGCCTTTCCGCGCGCTGGCCCGTTTTGTCGTATCAAGAGACCGTTGAAGTATAACCGCAAGGACGTGTCTGGACATGGCGACTTTTCTGACCGTCATCGCCCTGGCGGCGCTCGAATTGACGCCGCTGCCGCAACAGACCGAAGTCGACGATGATTTCTTCCTGGTGGGTTCCCAAACGCCGGTGGTGCTGGCGGACGATGCCACGCCGAGCGAGGAAGGCGCCCTGCGCGCCCTTTTCGATGCCGTCGGTTTTCAACTCCCCATTCGTCGCGCGGCGCAATATGACAGCACGGACCAGGCCATCTTCATCGGCGAACCGGGAAGGCACGCTTCTTTCGACCGCCGTCGCCTTCGAAAATATGGCGACGGTCTGGACGACCTGCCGCAGGAGGGCTACCGGTTGCGTGTCTGGAAAAAAGGCGCGGTCATTGCCGGGGCCGGTCGTTCGGGAACTTTTTACGGTATTCAGACCCTGACCCGCCTTGCCCGGCAGACGCCGTTGCAATGGCCCTGCCTGGACCTGCGCGACTGGCCCGATATGCCCCTGCGGGGCGTTCTGGTGAAGGGCACCCTGTCCCGCCCGCGCCTGGCGGCGCTGGCCGCCCTGAAGTGTAACCTCGTCGTCTTTGACAGTCCGGATTTTCGCCGCTTCGACGGCCCACGCGCGGCGGTCTGGACGCGCGTGTTCCAGGATGCCCGTGACCTCTTTATGGAGCCCGTGCCTTTCCTGGATCCCTCCCGCGACGCCCAGGCCTTCCTCCGCCGCCAACCCGCCGCCGTGGAAGGGCGGGTCGCGGAAGACCGCCTGGCCCTTTCGGGCGATACCCCGGCCGACCTCTCCCACCCCCACGTCATCGCTACGGAGACCAGCCCCATCGAGGTGACCATCTCGGGATTGCCCTGCACGGCCCTGGAGGATTTCGTCATCGAACCGGGCGACCTCGAAGCCCCCTTTCTCCCCGATGCACGCCCCTGGCGCATTCGCCGGGTTCCCGGAGGCGTCATCCCCGACGGGGCGACCGTGACGGTGCGCTATGCCTACGCGCCGCCCAAGTCGGAATCGCTCTGTCCCGAAGCACCCGAGACAGCGGCCCTGCTCGGGGAGGCGTTGGCGCGAATCGTCGCGCGCCTTCACCCCGCCTATGTCCACGTGGGCCACGACGCGCCCGTCCGCTTCAACCGCGACCTTCGGTGCCTGGCGAAGCAGCGCACGGACGCCAAAGCGCGAGAGCGGTCCCTCGCCCTCATGGCCGCCCTGGCCGTGCGCCAGGATTCCCGGCTGCGCCTGATGCAATGGCGGCCCGAACCGGGACCCGATCCCATCCTGCGCCTGGCCACAATACCCAACGGCGGCGGTACCGTCGCGCTCGTGGCCAACGACGGCCGCGCTACGGCCTACGAGGGCGTGGTGGCCGCGAAGGCGCAAGGGGCCCTGGGCGTCCTGGTGGCCACCGGGGATGCCGACGATGGCGCCGTGCGCGCCATGTTGGAAAAGGCGTGGTCCACCAGCAAACCCGTCCTGCCCTGGCCGGAGGGGCTGAACCGGGTTTTCGGCGCGAAGCTCTGGGCGCCCGTCTATAGCGAACGCTTCGCCGCCCTCGCCCGCGCGTTGAACCGCGCCACCCTGGCGGAAACCATGCCGGAGGCGGTGCCGGCCCGGTTCAAGGAGGAGGCCAACCGGTTGCGGGACGTGTTGCCCGGGAACGACCGGGAGCTTCAGGAAACGGGTGCGCTTCTCGATGTGCTCGTTCGCTACCTGGACCTGGAATCGGCGTACGCCCGAAACCCCGAACCGTCCATACCCCGCAAGCTGACGCCGCTGGTGCGGCAACAGGCGGCCCTGGCCCCGTCCTTCGACACGGCCCGGGCGGACCGCATCATCGAAACCATCGAGCGGCAGGGACTCTTCGTGCCCGCTTCCATCTTGTTCGGGAAGCAATTGCTCTATGTCCGTCCCGGCAGCCCGAAGGGCCTGGTGGAGGCTGCGCCTGAAATCACCTTTAAGGACGAGAAGTACCGGACGCAAGCCGTCTGTGACCTGGGCGGCGTGGTCGCCCCCGTGGCCCGCATCGACTTTGAAACCGTGGGCGCCCGCCGGGTGATCCTCGAACAAAGCGCCGACGGCGTCCGGTACGACACGGCGGGAGAATGGACGGCCGCGGGCAAGCCCGGCGTGCGCGGCCCAATCTTTCCGCGCAACGCCCTGTTGTCACGGTACCTGCGCATCACCGTGGAATCGGCCGGGGAACAGGCGGTACTGCGGGAAGTGCGCCTCTTCGCCACGGTTCCCTCCCGCGTGGCGCGCTGTGGGTATACCACCTCGGTCTCGGGAACGGCCGGGCGCTTCAGTGCCGTCGATTGGCCGCCCGTGCCACAGGTCATGGGATTTCGCGACAAGCAGGGCGGACGATTCACCGCGATGCCCACGGAGATCCGTTTGTGCCGGTCCCGGACGCACCTCTACATAGGTATCAACGCCCGCGAATCACGGCCCGAAGCCATGGTGGCTCAAATACGGGATCGCGACGGCGCGCTGTGGGAGGAGGAGAGCGTGGAAGTGTTGCTCCGTCCCGCTGACCGGACCTATCGCCTGGTGGTCAACCCCCTTGGCGCGCGCTTCGACAGCGAGGGCCGGGATCCCGGCTGGGACGGACAATGGGATGTCCACGCGGAACGGGTGGAGGGGGGATGGCGTGCCCTCATCTCCCTGCCGCTGAAGCCATTCGGCGCCGTTCCCCGCGCCGGGGACGGCTGGGCGGCGGATTTCATCCGTCACCGACGCAACGTGCGCACCTCCACGAGCGCCTGGGCCGGAACAACAGGGCCCGACACGGTGCCTGCCGGAAAAATCGTCTTCCAGTAAAATCGTCCCATGGCGCCGGAACCGGAAGAACCGTGATTCACCGGAAAGCGAACCCCGGGCATGAGACGTATGGGGCGAAGGGGACCCATACCCTCCGAGCCTTCACACGCACGATAACGACGGGGCGGGTCGTGGCCCGAACAGCGGTAGCGATTGTGGGTTCCGGGCAGGCCGGGTTAAGATGTTGATGTCCGGCCTACCCCTATGGCCCAATGCCGGAAAAGAACTTTTTCCTTGTCCGAATCGGCTGCGCCAACCCGGCCGGGAGCAAAACCATGTGCGATAATGCGATGAACCCACTCAAGCACCATGCAGGCTGGAGTCTCCTGATGACCACCCTCTTGTTGGGATTGACGGCGGCCGCGGCTCCGGCCGTCACGGCGCGAACGGCACTGCCCGACTTTCCCGACGCTGCAACAGCGCTTTCGACCGTGTTTTTTGTCGCCCCGAATGGTTCCGGCGCCGCGCCCGGCACCGCGCAAGCGCCTTTCGCCACCCTCGAACAGGCAAGAGATGCGCTGCGCCGGTTACGGCGGGAGGGCAAACTCGCTGAGGATGGCGCCTTGGTTATCGTCCGAGGCGGGCGGTACCGCGTGCGGCAACCGTTCCTGTTGACCGCCGAAGACTCAGGCGAAGCGACCGCGCCGATTCGTTACTGCAGGGCGAAGGGGGAAACACCCGTCTTCAGCGGCGGTATACGGCTGGAAGACTTCGAACCGGTGCGTGACGCGGCCATCCTCGCCCGGTTGCCGGAGGAGGCGCGGGACAAGGTGGTCCAAGTGGATCTGGCGCGGTATGGCGTGGGCGAGTTGAAGCCCCTGCGGCTGGGCGGTTTCGCCGGAGGCTTGGGCTTCAAGACGCACCCGGTCATGGAACTGTTTTTCAACGGGGAGGCTATGCCCCTGTCGCGCTGGCCGAACAAGGGCTTCGTGAAGGTGGTGGAGGTCTCGGTGAAAGACGGCCATACCATCCACGGCCAGAAAGGCAGCAAGATCGGACGGTTCATCTACGACGGCGACCGGCCTTCCCGCTGGAAAAATGAAGCGGACGTGATCCTCTACGGCTATTGGTTTTTTGGCTGGGCCGATTCCTATGAACGGGTGGCGTCCATCGACCCGGAAAAGCACGAAATCACCCTGGAAGCGCCTTACTCCCGCTACGGCTACCGGGCCGGTCAGCCCTACCGGGCCATGAACCTGCTGTGTGAAATCGACATGCCCGGCGAGTGGTACCTCGACCGCGCCGCCGGCGTGCTCTATTTCTACCCTCCATCCAACCCGGACACCGCGGTGGTGGAACTTTCGGTGGCGGACTATCCGCTTGTTCAACTCGACAACGTTTCCTACACGACATTGCAGGGGCTTACGTGGGAACTGGGCGGCGCGGACGGCGTGGTGATTCGCGGCGGCGAACATTGTATCGTGGCGGGCTGCACGGTGCGCCGGTGCGGGGGCAACGGGATCGTGGTCGATGGCGGTTCTTCCCACACCCTGATCGGCTGTGACGTCTATTCCATGGGCCGGGGCGGCGTGACCGTTGCCGGCGGCGACCGCAAGACCCTGGCGCCCGGGAACCACCTCGTTGAGAATTGCGACATACACGATCTGTCACGCATCGACCATACCTATACGCCCGCGATCCTCCTGTCCGGCGTGGGCAACCGAATCGCCCGCAACGCGCTCCACCACATCCCGAGCAGCGCCATACGGCTGGGCGGTAACGACCATGTGGTGGAGTTGAACGAGATCCACCACGTGGTGCAGGAATCGGACGACCAGGGCGGTATCGACATGTGGGGCAATGCCACCTACCGCGGCAATGTCTTCCGCTACAACTACTGGCATCACATCGGCAACCAGGTCAATCCCAGGGAAGCGCCCCCATGCGGGCAGGCCGGTATCCGTCTGGACGACGCCATCTCCGGTGTGCGGATTTACGGCAACGTATTCTACCGGGCTTCCGCCGGACGCCTCGGCTTTGGCGGCGTGCAGATTCACGGCGGAAAAGACAACCTGATCAACAACAACGTCTTTATCGAGTGCATGGCGGCAGTCAGTTTTTCCCCTTGGGGAGACGCGCGCTGGCGAAAGTTCGTCGCAAGCGCCATGGAGGCGAAGGCCATTGACCCCGCGCTCTACGTCAAGCGCTATCCGGCGCTGGCCCGTCTCGCGGAAGATCACGACGTGAACCGGGTCACCCGCAACCTGGTCCTCAATTGCGACACGTTTCTGCGCCGGGACGGCGGGCGAACGGTGAACGAGGGAAACGTGGTCAAGACGATACGCGCGAAGGCCTTACCGGTAAGGAAAGAGGGCGTGAATTTTCAAAAACTGAAACGCCGGATGAAAAAGAACGGCCTCGACCCGATCCCCTTCGAGGAGATTGGCCTTTACGAAAGCCCGCTCCGCCCCACGAAGGACTAATCCCCGGAACCACCGTGGGCAACTTTGGGCATTGTCCCAAAGCGACTATCGAGAGAAAAATCAGATGAAGAATAGAACCACGGAAAACACGGACAAAAGAAGTATTAATGTCCGAGTTTTCCGTGTTTTCCGTGGTCAAAAATAATTACCTTGACGGCAAGGTGCTTGAAACTTGGATTGCTGGTGAGTCATTGTGCGTTAATATGTTGACTGAGATGGAACCCTGCGGGTTCCACAGCCCCCGGTTCGGGCCGAGTACGGCCCACAGAGGGCGGCTGTGCCACATTCAAGAAAACCTCTACACCGTGAACCGTTTGCACTTCCTTTGGTTGCGGCCAAACAGTCGCGTTGCTATTCCGTGTGGACTAATTCCGGAAATCAACCGAATTAACCTGCTCTGGTCGATGAGATGTCTCCACCAGCCGCCCGGAAACATATCGGTGGAGGATACTGCCCATAAGAGTCTGATAGGGAATGCCGTCCTCGACGGCCATGGCCTGAATTTCCTCAAGATCCTTCGAGGAGATTCTTATGTTAATCCTGCGGTCCTTGCGAAGCGTATTCCGTGCGTAGCGCTTGTGTTTGGCCAGCGCCTGCTCCTGGTCCTTGACGGGGACCCACTCCCCTCTCTCAAAGGAATCGAGAATCTCCTGCTCTTCGTCATCCAATCTGATTTCTTTCATTCTTCAGGCTTTCTCAGGTAGTCCCGCGTAGCTTTCCGACTTGGAATAATTGTCTTCAGGAACCTGCCGTGGGGCGATTCGACAAAAGGTACAAGATACGCGTAGTCCTCTATTCTCACGACCAGTATGTGCTGGGCAGGATATCTGTCCTGGTTTGGATGTTCGTATTCGACCAGGACATCACCCTTCCCGATATGCATGACGACCTGCTCAAAACTGACACCACGGTCAATCACGAGCTGTGCATTCTTCGCTGGATCCCAACGATAGTAATCCATAGGAAGTATATATCACATTGTGTGCCTTTTGTCAACACTTAATGTCGTTTCCGGGTTTATTCCGTGGTCAACGCTGGTAATCTTGTTCCTGCTGTCCACGTGGACCACGGTGGGTTGGAAGGTCCTGGCTTCCTCGGCGTCAATCTGGGCATAGGTAAGAACGATGACGAGGTCGCCGGGCTGGCCGAGACGGGCGGCGGCTCCGTTGAGACAGACCACCCCGCTGCCGCGCTCGCCCTCGATGATGTAGGTGCTGAAACGGTCGCCCGTGTTGATGTTCAGCACCTGCACCTGCTCGTGGAGGAGCATGCCGGCCGCGTCCATAAGGTCCGGATCAAGGGTCAGGCTGCCCGCGTAATTGAGATCCGCCTGCGTGACGGTCGCCCGGTGTATCTTGCTTTTGAACAGGGTCAGTAACATGGGTCTTCTTCCTTCAGGTCAACTTTTTGGTGATTCCGGCTCAAAGAGGATGTTGTCAATGAGCCGCGTAACGCCCACGTTGGCGGCCACAGCCACGAAGACCGGACCGCGTATCTCGTCCACGGGCCGCATGGAGGCGGCGTCCACCACCTCCACATAGTCGATATCGGTGGGGCTCATGCCGTCGCGCACGGCCTCTTTAATCACCGCGGCATCGCGCTCCCCGGCTTCCAGCATGGCCCGGGCTTCAAAAAGGGATCGCGAGATGCAAAGCGCCCGCTTCCGTTCTTCCGGCGACAGGTACTTGTTGCGGGAGCTGAGGGCCAGGCCGTCTTCCTCACGGATGAGGGGCATGGGCACGATCTCGGTGCCCATGTCGAGGTCGCGGACCATGCGTTGAATGACCGCGCACTGCTGGGCGTCCTTCAGGCCGAAGTAGGCGTGATCCGGCTCGACGGCGTTGAAGAGCTTGGTCACCACCGTGGCCACGCCCCGGAAGAAATGGGGGCGGCTGGCCCCGCAGAGGCCCTCGGACACACCTCCCACAAGAACGAAGGTGGAGTAGTCCCTGGCATACATGCCCGAAGCCGTGGGCGCGTAGATGGCATCGATGCCGGTTCTCTCCGCAAGGGCCAGGTCGGCCGCCCAGGTGCGGGGGTATTGGTCGAGATCCTCGTTGGGCGCGAACTGGGCCGGGTTGACGAAAATGCTGATGACCGACACGTCGTCCCGTTCGGACGCGGCCCGCATGAGGCTGGCATGGCCTTCGTGCAGCGCGCCCATGGTGGGCACGAAACCGATGGACTTGCCGGCGGCCCGTTGCGCCCGGGACCAGGCGCGCATTTCCCTGGCGGTGCGAAAGATCTTCACGGGTAGGTGTGCTCCTCGGTGGGAAACTGGTGATGTTTCACTTCGTTCACATAGCTCCGAAAGGCGCCGGACATGGCCCCGCGCACGTCGGCGTAGGTCTTGCAGAAACGGGTCTCGCCCCAGCCGAGTATGTCGTGAAGCACCAGCACCTGCCCGTCGCAATCCACACCCGCGCCGATGCCGATGGTGGGGATGGTCAGGGTTTGGGTAATCTCCGCGGCCAGGCCGGGCGGCATGCACTCGAGAACGATGGAGAAGCAACCAGCCTCCTGCAAACCGAGGGCCTCCTCCTTGAGACGTTGCCGGGCTTCGTCATCGCGGCCCTGCACCTTGTAGCCGCCGATCTGGTGGACCGATTGCGGGGTCAGGCCGATGTGGCCCATCACGGGGATGCCCGCCCGAAGAATAACCGCGATGGCGTCGCCGAACTTATTGACGCCGCCTTCGAGCTTTACCGCTTGGGCCCCCGCCTCGGATACCAGGCGGCCCGCGTTCCGCAGGGCTTCCTCGGCGTTGACCTGGTAGGACAGGAAAGGCATGTCGGCGATGATCAGGGCGTGTCGCGCCGCGCGGGACACCATGCGTGTGTGATGGACCATGTCGTCCATGGTGACACTGAGGGTGTCGCGACCGCCCATAATGGCCATACCCAGGGAATCGCCCACAAGGATGGCGTCCAGGCCCGCTTCATCGAGCAGGGCGGCGGTGGGGTAATCGTAGGCGGTGAGCACGGCGATCTTCTCGCCGGTCCGCTTGAGATCGCGGAATGTGGATGTGGTGACCCGTGCCACGGTGCGGCCTCCTGAACCGTGACGTACGCCGTCCCGGTCCCGATTGGGCTCCAAGCGGAGCGGTTCAAGGAGTTATGTAACCACTTCGGACAACCTTGCCCTTGTCTTCAACGCAGGCCGCCAGTTCCGCCACCGTCCGTCCCGTGACGGGGTCGATGGCGTCCGGCGCGATCTCGGCGAGGGGCGCCAGCACGAAGGCCCGTTTCCGGAATTCCGGATGGGGCACCGTGAGGCGCTCACCGTCAATCACCTCGGAGCCGCAAAGGATCAGATCAATATCGATCACCCGCGGCCCCCAGCGATACGTGGCTTCCCGGCCCAATCGCTTTTCGATACCCTTCACCGCGTCCAAGAGTTCAAGCGGACCGAGATCCGTCTCAATCTCCGCGGCCAGGTTCAGAAAAACCGGCTGTGCCGTGTCGCCCAAAGGCTCGGTCTCGTAGGTATGGGAAACGCGGCCCAAGGCCACCCCCTCCAGCGCACGCAACGCGCGCAACGCCTTCCGGAGGTTGTCCTCGCGATCACCCAAGTTGCCGCCCAAACTCAAAAGAACACGCATTGGCCGCCCTGGGGTACCGTTCCACGTTTCACTACCTGTAGGAAGTATACCACGTCGCCCCCCATTGCGGCGACCAAGAATTGACATCCGGCGGGGAATGGGGCAGGATGGGGGGTGACTGGACACGGGCATACACGGACCAGCACGGACAAGAATGCCTTTTGACATCCGTGTCCGTCCGTGAAGGTCCGTGTTTGTCCACAAAGGAGGTCTTACCAATGCGCAATCTGTTGGCTGGAATGTGCCTGGCGCTTCTCCTTGGAGGCAATGTCATGGGATTCAGCGCCGGTGCAGATAAGGGAATCATCGAGGCCTGGCCGGATGGCGGGGCCGTGTCTATTGAGGAAGCTCTGGCACAAGTCCCCGAACTGCGCGGGAAGGGCAACCCCGTTGAAATTCGTCTCCACGCGGGTATCTACACGCGCCAGACACCCATTGAACTGGGGCCGGCGGCATCGGGAACGGCCGACACTCCGACGACGATCCGTCCCTTTGGCGACGGAGAAGTGAGCATTCGGGGCGGTTTCCCCATCACGGGATGGCGCGAGGAGGGGGGCGTTTGGGTGGCGGATCTGCCCGAAGCGTGGGACGGGACCGAGTTCGCGGCGCTCTACGTGAATGGCGCGCGCCGCATGCCCGCGCGTATGCCGAACGACGGTGAGTACTTCCATACGGCGGGCAAGGTGAAAGACGCGGCGCGACCGAATGGGACCTTCCGCTTTCAAGAAGGCGACCTAAAGCCGTTTAGAAACATGGATGGCGCCCGGGTGGTGGTCTTTCATGCCTGGGAGACCTCGGTACATCGTATTGAAAACCTGGACCTGGAAAAGCACATCGTGACGTTCAAGAACGATGCCACCTGGGCCTTCGAGCAGTGGGGACCGAAGCAGCGGTATTACGTGGAGAATGTTTTCGAGGGCCTGGACCAGCCGGGGGAATGGTATCTCGACACGCCGGAGAAGCGGGTCTATTACCTGCCCCGGACCGGAGAGGATCCCAACGCCTGCGAGATTATGGCGCCGCAAACCGTTCAACTGCTTCGCCTGGAAGGTGATATTGAAAACAACGCTTTTGTCGAGTACGTGCATATCGAGGGCCTCCGGTTTCAGTACACGGACTTCGATATCGGCCCCAGGGGACATTCCGACGCGCAGGCGGCGTTCACCCTGCCGGGGACCATCGAATTGCGCGGCGCGCGATACTGCCGCATCGTGGATTGCGAGGTGGCCCACACGGGAGGCTACGGCGTCTGGCTGAAGGAGGGCTGCACGCAGAACGTAATCCGCCGCAACGAGATCCATGACCTGGGCGCGGGTGCCATTCGCGTGGGTGGCTCGACCAGGCCCGTGGGCAGCCTGTCGAGCGAGGAAGTCGTCGCATCGCACAACATTATCGACAACAACTACCTCCACGCCGGGGGCCGGGTCTTTCGTTCGGCCGTGGGCGTATTTCTCCAGCACAGCAATTACTCCACCGTATCCCACAACGAAATCGCCGATTTCTTCTACACGGGCGTGTCCAACGGCTGGGTGTGGGGCTACGGGAAGAATCCCTCCCACCACAACATGATTGAATACAACCATATCCACGACATCGGCCAAGGCGTGATGAGCGACATGGGGGGCATCTATAACCTGGGTATACAGCCGGGCACGGTGATCCGCTACAACCTCATCCACGATATCCACAGCTTCCAGTACGGCGGCTGGGGACTTTACACCGACGAGGGCAGCACGGAGATGCTCTTGGAAAACAATGTGGTCTACAACACGACCAACGGTAGTTTCCACCAGCATTACGGGCGCAACAACCGCATCCGAAACAATATCTTCGTGAACGCGAAAAGCGAACAGGTGGTGGTGAGCCGTATCGAGGAGCACCGGTCCTTCGTCTTCGAGCGCAACATCGTGGTGTCGCGCAATGGAAAGGTCTTTCCGCCCAACTGGACCAAGGCGGATATCTGGGCGGATAACAACCTGTTCTGGGACCTGGAGGGCAAACCGCTCGATTTCGGCGGCATGAACTTCGCCGCGTGGCGGGCCACGGGGCACGACGTATCCAGCGCAATCGCCGACCCGCTCTTCGTCAATCCGAGTGCGAACGATTACCGCTTGCGGCCCGGTTCACCCGTTTTCGCCATGGGTTTTGAACCCATCGATCTCAGCCGTTGCGGGCTTTACGGCCCCCCGGAATGGACCGGGCGGGTTCGATAGGCGCACCACGCCGACGGCACGCCTGTCCGCGTGCCGCCGGTCGAACCTGGTGGAATAAAACCGTGAGCGGCCTACTCGCCAATGGGCGTGCTGGTCGCGTCGGCCACCGCGCCCATGGCGTAGCGAATTACGCCGCTGGCATCGGTGAAAAAGCCCTTGCCACCGGTCACATCCATGGTAATGGGGTCGGCGTTGACGGTGAAGTTGTCCGCGGTTCCGCCAAGGGTAAAGTCATAGCCCTCCTTGGGCACCCCCCAATCACCATCGAGGAAAGCCGGCGTCGCTCCCGTAAGGTCGGCGAAATCGACGGTGTATCCGGCATTGGCGGAATGATACGCCGCCTCCGCGCCGATAATGGTGCGGAGATTGCCAACCGCCGCGGATTCGTTCGATTGCATGCGTGAGCGCAGCAGGTTGGGAATCGCGATTGCGGCGATAATCGCGATAATCGCGACCACAACCATCAGCTCGATCAGGGTAAAACCGCTTTTCTTGTTCATAGTCTTTCCCTCGGTGGGTTGGGGAAGTGTCTGCAAAGCCGATCGCCAGACCGGTTCTTGGCACCCCTGCAATGATTGACTTGCAGGAGCCAACGCCGTGCCAATGCCTGTAAATACTTTTATATACAGGATTTACCGCAAAATCGAAGGCCTGCCGTTCAGCTTGAGCGCAAGGAGATCAACGCGGTATGGGCGTTTTGTGACGAAGATTGTCGCTGCCCATGGCCTACATGTTTCCCGCGCCCCACCACGCGTTGAGCGGCATGGACACCCCGAGGGGCAAAAAACGGTTCATTCGACTAGAGCGTACTTTGTCATTCCCGCGAACGCGGGAATCCATGAAAAAGGGCAAACTCATGCCGTCAACCCATTGCGCCCCGTGTTCGCGGGGATGACGGCTTTCTGGAGTGGGGAATAATATCGCCCGCGTTTTGGTCGACCCCGTGTGAGGAAATGCGAAAATCTGTTTTCGCATGCCTGACACCATATATTGCATGGTCCCGGCCCTTGGGTTTCCCACAACTTTTCCACACGCATTTTCAGATAATCCATGACATGGCACGACATTAAAACGACCCTGAAAGGTAAGGATTCAGGGCCTTTAAGATCGTGTAAAATCATGTTTTTCAATGACTTAGCTTGCCTGAGCCCCATGTGCGTCGATCAAGGCAGACACATCAATCCAGTCATTTATTCCATATTCTTAAGAAAAGCGGGCCGACTTATCCACCGGGAAAACAAGACATGTCAGGTTTCAGCAACACAATATATAGTGCTCAATTGTACAGGCCAACCCGAAACGCCATGTAACCGTTTCACGGAGAGCACGACACTGCCCGTGCCGCGGACTTCAAACGGATAGGGTGGGGAGAAGTTCCCGTTTGTTCCTACCTCCCATCATTGGGAAAAAGAACGGGCCGTGTCACTGGAAAAGCAAATCGCTTCGAATCGGGCCTGAACGGGGTTGCCGCTTCCGGGCGAAACCGCGCCAAGACCCGCCCGCGGCAGGCTGAAATCCATCTCGATGGCCGGTCCCACGGCTTTCCACGATTGTCCGTCGGTGGACACCCGGCACTGGTAGGTATCGCCGTCTTTCGTGATGCGGAGATGAAGTTCCGTGCCTCCGGTATAATCCACCGCCGTTTCACGGTATACGCCTTCTTGTTCCCGCCCGACCAGGATCTTCGGGCCGTCCGCCCACGCCCGGGAGAGTCGAATGTAGTTGTCATGGTCCTGCCACAGGCAGAGGAAGGCCTGTTCGTAATTGGCCTTCGGCTCAAAGAACAGCCGGGTGGTGACGGCCGTGTTGCCCTCGGGAAGGTGCTGCAGGAACAGGTTTCGAAAATCACCGCGATGCTTCCACATGTCGCCGTCCCCCGCCGTGATCACCAGCGCCCCGTTTTCCATGTGCCATGCGGTGGGGTCTTCGTTTACCACGCGCCACCGGGCCCGGTCCAGGACACCAGAGGTGAAGTCGTCGTCCCGGCCCCGTTGCCGTGCCGGGGCGCCGGAGGGCAGGGGTTGGGGCGTGTGGGTGGGGCCGGTCACCACGATGCGGTTGGGCTTATCGGCGGTAAAGGTCACCCGGTCGATGGCGATTTGGCGCCACCCCAGTTCGCGAACGCTCTGGTGGGTGTGATAGACCATGAAGGTCTCGGTGCCATCCGGGGAGGGGATGAGCATCCCGTTGCCCGGCCCGGAGACATGATCATTCGCGGCGAGGATGGGGTTGTCCGGGCTCTTCTCCCACGGTCCGAGCGGACTGTCGCTGGTGGCGTAGCCGATGGCGTAGTGGGAATCCATGAAGTGGTTCCCCGTGTAGGTCAGGTAGCAGGTGGCGCCCCGTTTGAAGGCGAAGGATCCCTCGGCGACCACGTGGCCGTTCCAGGGGTGGCTCTCCCAGGCCTGGGTGGGCTGCACGCACAGGCGCGAAGGACCGGCGAAACGCAGCAAGTCGTCGGTCAGGGGAACCACCTGGATCTCGTTGCGTCCATCGGTCACGCGGGTCCAGTACAGGTAGCCCTTTCCGTCGTCATCCAGGAAAACGCTCTGGTCAATGGCCTCGTCCTTGCCCTCGGGTTGAAACCACGGGGCCTTTACTTCCCTGAAAGGGCCAAGTGGGGAGTCACTTTCCGCGATGCAGAGGTGCATGTTGAAGGGCGGCCCGGGCTTCGGGCCGGGCGAGGCGTTGTAATACATGCGGAACCGTCCCTCGAACCGCAGCACCTCGGGCCCCCAGAAGTTGACCTGGCTCCAGGTGGACGCGGTCTTCTTGAAGGCGAAACCCCGCCAACTCCAATGCACCAGGTCGGTCGAGGTGTAGACCGGTACGCCCAGGCCCGGATTGCGGTCATGGGTGCCATAGAGGTAGTAAACGCCCTCATGTTGCAACACCCAGGGATCGGCCAGTTGCACTTGTATAGGATTGCAGTATTCGGACACGGAATGCTTCTCCACGTTTGCTCCCTGAAAGCTCATCAGTAAAATCATCCATCCCATCATGTTCATTCTCTTTTCCACCGCTCCTGGCCGCGATGATGAAAGCGACACGTCCCGGTCTCCGTCCGATCCGTCACCAGCACCAGGCGGCGACCGCCCGTTATTTCAACGGCGCGCTCCACCGTCATCGTCTTCGTCGGGTTGAGATAGATGACCTGGTCCTCGCGCAACCCCCTGTAATAGGCTTCGAGATCCTCCGCGGCGCGATCGTTGAGTTGCACCGCCTTCAGCGGCTTCATGGCCCGCCACGTGGCGAGGTGCCGGGTGTGGGCGCCGCACAGGTGAATCATACCGCCTTGGGGGTATGCTCCGAGCAGGGTTTCATCGAGCGGCGCCACCAGTGCCGCGTAGAGTTCCCCCGAAAGAAGATGGGTCGCGCAACCACAGAGTTGCCCGTGTCCCCGGGGCTGAGTTCGCATGGCGGCCACCACCGGCTGAAGCTGGTCGGCGGGCACACGGTCCAGGTACCAGCGATGCAGCCGGATGAGCGTGTCGTTGATCACTTCCAGGTCATGGCGTACCCGGTCCGGGTACTCCAGCAGGGCCATGTACAGCCGGTCCCCATGGAGATTGGCCGCCACGTTCAGCGTGCTCGCAATGGTGGGCAGGCCAAAGAGCGGAAGGGCAACATCCTGCATGAGAAAGCGTTCGGCCATGTCGCGGGCCTGCGCCCAGGTGGGGTTGGAATCGAGGTCGGGCGGAGCCAGTTCCCCTACTTCAACCTCGAGGGGATTCCCCCACCACGTGTCGCCGGACGGATAGACCGTGGCCCCGAAGATGCGGTCCACGAAGCGCACGCCGTACAGCCCGAACTCGATAACCGGCGGGCGGAACACGTCCTTGTCCCGGACGGCCTCCGCACGATTTGCCAGGTCCTGCAACGCCTCCGCCAGCCACGGGCCGGGTTGAACATAGGGATCCGCCGCCGCCTGGCCCGGCACGCCCCAAAGCCGGATGGGCGTGTCACACTCCCCGGCGAAAAGCGCTTCCAGGCGCGCGAAGTGCCGGTCTCGTGCCTCGATCAAGGCAGGATCATTCAGCGCGCGCCGCACGTCGCCGGACAGGGAAACCCCGGCATGTTTCATTACAACATTCATGACTTCAATCCTGTGAGTGTGATTCCTTTGACAATGTGCCGCTGAAAAAGCAGGAAGGCGGCGAGTACCGGCAAGGCACAGACCGTGGCGCCTGCCATGGTGAGTGCCCGTTCACCCCAGAATTCACTGTTGAAGAGGGTCAGCCCCACGGGGATGGTCCGCATGTTGAGCGAATGGGTGACAATAAGCGGCCAGAGAAAAGCGTTCCACGTGGCCATGAAGACGAAGATCCCCAGCGTGGCCATCACCGACCGCGACAGGGGAAGGATAACACGCCAGTAGACCCCCATGTTACCGCAACCGTCGATAATGGCCGCTTCCTCCAGTTCCCGGGGCACCGTATCGAAAAACTGGCGCAGGAGAAAGACCCCAAAGGGGGCCGCCAGGGGCGGAATGATCAGTGCCTTGTAGGTGTCCAGCCAGTGCAGCTTCTGTAGGAAGACATACACGGGAATGAGGGTGGTGGGGAAGGGGATCATCATGGCCGCCACCACCAGGAGGAAAAGGGGCTGTTTGAAAGGGATGTCCAGTCGGGAAAAACCGAAGGCGGCCAATGAATCGATAAGAAGGACCAGCACCGTGCTCACCAGGGTGACCAGGGCGCTGTTGAAGAACCAGCGCGCCATGGGAATGCCCGGACGGGTAAAGAGGTCGATGTAGTGTTGCAGCGTCATCTCATCGGGAACCAGGCGGACGGGGTATTGGTAAACCGCCTCCTCGAACTTCAGGGAGGTACCCAGCATGAAGGCCAGGGGGGTCAACATGAACACCGAAACACACACGAACAGGAGAAACCATCCCAAATCGGTAAGCTGAACGGGGCGGATCATGGTTAATACTCCGTGCGTGATCGCGTTAGCAGGCGGTACTGGACAAAGACCACGCCAAAGATCAGCAGCGCCAGGATGACCGAAAGGGCCGAGGCATAACCAAGCCGGAAATAGCGGAAACCGTTGCTGTAGATATGATAGACGTAGGTGTAGGTGGCGTAATCCGGGCCGCCGCCGGTCAGGATATAGGGTTGATCGAAAACCTGGAACGCGCCCATGGTGGAAACGGTGATGGTGAAGGCAAAGGTGTACTTCATCAGGGGTAATGTGATGTACATGAAACGTTGCCACCCGTTGGCCCCGTCGAGCTCCGCCGCCTCGTACAACCCCCGGGGCACATTGAGGAGACCCGCCAGGTAAATCATCATGTTGAATCCCGCGCCCGCCCAAATGACCATGATAACCACGGAGATCATGGCCCAATGGGGGTTGCTCAGCCAATGAATCCGGGGTATTCCCAGCGATTGGAGCCATTGATTCAGCAACCCGAAGTCGCCGTTGTACAGCCAGGCCCAAATGACGCCGGTCACCCCGATGGACAACACCACGGGGGCGAAAAAGATGGTCTGGAACAGGGTCTTTCCCCGAAAGCCCCGGGCCAGCCCGCAGGCCAAGAGGAGACTGACGGCATTCCCCGCCAAGACGGAGTAGGCGGTATATCGAATCGTGTTGAGCAGACTCCGTAGAAACAGGTCGTCGTCCAGCACGCGAACGTAGTTTCGGAGTCCGGCAAAACCCACTTCCCCCGTGAAGATGTTCCAGTTCGTGAAGCTGATGGCCAAACCCGCAACGGCGGGGATGACAATCCAGACCACGAAGAGCACCAGGTAGGGCGTGATAAAGAGCCCGTTGCGCAGACGTTTCCAGGAAGCGCGACGGCGGGGGAGGGGCCGGGTGCGTTGCGTCATGTCATTTCCCCCACCAGGCGAGGACGCGGGCCATGCGGTCGCTCGCATCGTTCAGCGCGTCATCCACCGGGGCGAGTCCCACGAGGGCGGTAATCACGGACTGTTCATAGCGATCCCGCAGTTCGATCCCCGCGGGCGAATTCGGCTCGAAGCGCAGCCAGCCGAGTTGTGACACGAAGGGCTTAAGCAGGTCGTTTTGCAGGAAGGCCGGGTCCTCCACCTGGCTGTGCCGGGCGGGAATCATGCCCGACGTGGACCATGTCACGCCCGTATCACTGAGATGCTTCATGAGCCGGAGGGCGTTCGCGCGGCGTTCCGGGGGCAGCGTGCGCGACATGCACACCACGTGCCCCGTGGCCCACACGGCGTTCCGGGAACCCGCCTGGAACAGGGGCGCCACGCCCCAGGGAAAACGGGCGTTCCGTTTCAGGCCGTTGAGTACCCAGCATCCTTCCACGAACATGGCGACACGGCCCTGGAGGAAATACTGCCACGTATCCAGTCCCTCCGGCCGGGGCGACACGCGGTACTTCATCACGCAATCCACCATCCACTGCAAGGCCGCGTGTCCCTGGGGGGAGGCGATGGCGGGTTCCCGGAGGTCCGGGCTCAGCAGGTCCCCGTCGAACTGCCACAGGAGCGAGGTGAAGTTCCGGAAAGGCGCGCCCGAAAAGGTGAAACCCCAGGTTTCCGGGACGCCGTCGTCATCCTCGTCCACCGTCAGTTTTTTTGCCAGGCGCAGCATTTCATCTCCCGACAAGGGATCGGTGGCGCTTGGATAGGGCAGCCCCGCCTTATCGAACAGGGCCTTGTTGTAGTACAGGCCCAGGAGATGCACGTCGAGGGGCAGCCCATAGGGCGTGCCCTGGTAGTAGCAGCGCTCCCAGGCCGATGTGATACGGTCCTCCCGCGGCACCAGGGGCCGGTCGCCTTCCAGGTAGGGGTTCAGGGGCAGCAGGGCGCCCATCTCGGCGTAGCTGGCCAATTCGCTGAAATGGAGGACGAACACGTCCGGCGGGTCGCCCGCGGCAATGGCGGCAATCAGCTTGTCGAAGTAGGTGCTCCAGGGCATCTTCTGGACTTCGACGCGTAACCCGGAACTCTTCTCGAACGCCTCGACGATGGGCCGGGTGATGTTGCCATCCGGCCCGGTGAAGCCGTTCCAATACTGGAGCCGATCCAGGGGCCGTGATTTGGCGCCGCAACCCGCCGGCAACACCGACAGCAGGATACATAGGCTCATCGCGATAATTCGAAACATGCGGGCCATCCGGCGTTACGCGGGCGGCACGCCAACCTGTGGGGCGTGCCGCCCGAAATTGCACTTACACCATGACCTCGGGGAAAGCCCCGGCCGGCGTATCTCTTAGAGGGTGTTTGCAAAGGCCCTATGCCTTTGGGTGGGGCAACCTTTTGCTCATGAGGTTTATCATGGCGATGAGCACCATGGCTTCGCTGTTCTCGGTCAATTGCTCATAGTCCTT
>JAJRTN010000005.1 GCA_024278275.1 Candidatus Hydrogenedentota bacterium | reverse complement strand
GAAGAGACTGGCGGTCCGTACCATGAGATTGCCCTCCTGTTGGTGTTGGTGGCCGTTAGTTAGAGTGCGACCATTTTTCAACACCGACGGAGGGCGTAGTCAAGCTCAAAGTTTCAGAAAGCTATCTTGGACAAGAGTGAAACAAAACAATGCCCGCTTCCGGTAATACCGTTTGGGATCGTAAAGCCAGAGGATGGACATGCACTCTTTGGCAATGCTTCCGCCAATTTGACGCCACGCACGGCGCTTGCGCCGCTCGGATCTGGCATCTATGCTCACCTTGTAACCTCTTTCTTCTTGCGCAGGTTCTTCGACCCGTTCCCGAACGTAGTCGAATCGCGTAACGGTGCCGTCCAGCAGTTTCCGGCGCAAGAAAACCATCTTTTCAAAAGATAGACGTTCACCCCGCTGCGTTCGAACCTCCACCGGCGAATCCGCGCAGTCCTCCGCCTCAGTCTTTCTTCTCCCAGGGGTTTGGCCAGGTTTTTCCGGTACACTTTTCCCAAGCTTTTCCACCACTCGGTCCCAGGCTTTCCGAAGCGATCTATTGTCCGGAAACTGCGCCATTAAAGGGCGCAACGCTTCCGCCGCCTCCGAAAATGCCCCGCGGTTATAAGCATCCACCGCTTCCGCATACAATGCGTCTGCTTCTTTTTTCTTCATCGTTCCATGCCGCTGCCGTTCATGGAGGCCGACCTTCGAAACCAAACCGTTTGCACGAGAATTCTTCAGCTTATCCTCAAACTTCGAACGCAAGGAAAACATGACCGTGGCAAATAGAAAGAGGATCCCAGAAGAAGCTGCAAGAGCAACCAGACTACGGCCATTGGCCTCACCACTCAAGACAAGCATGATGAGGAAAGGCGCTCCAAAAACACCTATCAGGATTGCCGCGCCTTCATGTGGCTTAAGTTCTTTGTTCCATTTCATGTAGCACCTCCCACAAAGTTGAGGATGGGAAATCAGGCTGGCACGATTTCATTATGATCCCCACGCTTATCTTAATGAACATATCAGATAATTCTGAGTTCAACGCCAATTCTGAGGATACCACAGTTAAACACTCCTTGATACATTGGGGTTGAGGTGCCATTCGCGAAAAAAACGATTCTCAGCGAGGCCGACACGTGATCCTGCATATTGCTACCCTCTCTTAGCCGCAACATACAGAATGGCGCGTAAGAGGATCTCCAATTTCGCAAATGCCTCTTGATGGCTAATTCTGGACTACCCGGCATGGACCTTGCCATGGAGATCGCGACCCGCCTCCATGGCGGCCCTGGCCGCGGCGGGCGCCAAGCCGATGAGCGGGATATGCTTGTCCACCGTGTTCCGGAAGATGGTCTCCATGTCGTTCAATTCCGGCTGGGAGAGGTTGATGGCCTGGAGGCCGGGCGTGGTGGACATGGCGGCGATGTAATGGTCGCCCCGGCCGCAGAAGTGGATGGCCCCGCCGCCGAAGGCTTCCAGGCACCGCGCGTCAAAGGGTTGGGCGAATTGCCGGTAGAGTTCGGGGGACAGGTTCATGGCGGAATCGTTGCGAATCATGATCGTCCCGCCGTGCATCATGCCCCAATGGGGCGACACCGTGTCCGAGGGGGGAAGGAGGCTGAACCATTCACGCAGGAAAGCGATGTAGGTTTCCGTGATAAGGTTCAGCAGATCGGTCACCAGGTCCGGCTCAAGGTAAAAGGCCTCGAATATGCTGCTGCCCCAGAGCATTTCACACACGTCCAGCGGCCCCTGCGTGTCGGGGTGATAGACATGAACATGTCGTCCGATCCTGGGATATTCCGCCGCAATGGCGCGGAGACGCTCGCCCATGGCGAAGACCTTGCCGCCCAGGCCGCCATGGAGGTCCGGCACACCCCCATCGAGCAGTGTCCGCGCCGCGTCGGCCCCGCCCATGGGCCATACCGTGGGCAACGTGTCCAGCGCGTCGTCCATCATGAAGAGCCTGGCGCCGAAAAGCGACGGTATGATGCCCGTTCCATAATCGGCGCGCACGCAGAGGAGGTGGCCGCTTGCCCCCGCCAACATGTCCGAGCATGTCCTGAACTGCCGCAAAACCATGGCGTCCGGGTCTTCGATGGCCGCGTTTGTTCGAATCTCGGGCCACGCCAAGGCCGACGGAATCGCGTGAGGTCGCTTCGGCGTGAAGAGTTCGCCGGAGAAGCGCCCCCGCGCGAAGTCTGACCAACCTGCGTAAAGTCTCTCTTCCATCGCCGGGTCAATGCGCTGCTCAATATCGTCGAGATACCGCGAAAGCATGAAGAATCCTTTCCGCACTGTTGGTCCCATGTCGGGGGTATGCTATCGGCAAAGGCGTTGGAGTTCAAGCCCCCCCTGGAGGCATCAGCGAAATTGAGGATCATGGGGTGATTTCGCTGAAAACCGTCTTTTCGAAAATGGCACTTATCCCGGATACGGCACCAGCCTCCTGTTGCGCGCGCATATCCCGGGCCCCTCAAGGACTTGTCACGTCCGGCGAACTCCATGTGTATCTGCACATGCTCACGACGCCGTTGGTGAATGAGCCGGGTAATGGACTGGCACGGGGCATGGGGTTCGCGCTACTATCTGGCGCATTCACAGCTCTCACCCGCAATCCGGCCCAACCTTCAAAGGCGTGCTTTCCCATGACCAAGACGATTTTTCTCACGCTATTGTGCCTGTTCCCCGGCCTTTTCATCACGGCCCGTGCCGATGATCTGACAGCGGGCTTCCAGTCGCCCCCCGACGACACCCGTCCCGGTTGCTACTGGTACTTCTTCAAGGACGACGTCACCAGGGACGGCATCACCAAGGACCTGGAGGCCATGGCGCGGGTCGGCATCGGCCGGGCCTTCATCGGCTACATCAACCAGGGGGATAACCCCGTGGGGGACAACCAGGTCCTTTCGGAAAAGTGGTGGAAGCGCCTCGAACACACCTTCCTGGAGGCGGACCGGCTGGGCATTGATATTGGGCTCTTCAATTGCCCTGGCTGGTCCCAGTCCGGCGGTCCCTGGATCACGCCCAACCGTTCCATGCGCAACCTCGTCAATACGGAAGTCCGGGTTACCGGCCCCGCCGACTTCGACGGCCTCCTCCCCGCGCGCGAGGGCTATTTCGAGACGGTCAAGGTCCTCGCCTTTCCCGCGCCGCCACAAGAGAAGGTTGCCATGGCCGATTACGGCGTCCGGGTTAAAGGCCCCGGGCAGGATGCCCCCGAAAGTCCCCTGGCCGGTGGCGGCATCGGTTTTCGGGCGACCCTGCGCCAGGCGGGCGACCCCGGCAATCCCTCGGGGCTGGTCCGTTGGGTACGTGTTCGGAATGGCGCGGGCAAGACGCTCTTCGAGGATGATTTCTCCGGCGGTTTGGGCCGATGGCGCGACGTGGGTGCGTCCCGCCTGGAAGGGGGCCTGTTGCATCCCATCCGCACCGACAACCCGCCCATGCGCGCCCGCAGGGTGGCGTTGTCGGAACGGTTCAGCCTGGAGACCTCGGTCAAGCTGAACCCCGGCGGGGTGCTGGGCCTCGCGCTGGGCATCAAGGACAGCGCCAATTACGCTTTCCTTCAGCTTCGGAAGGGGTTGCTGCGGCCCCATCTTAAACGCGACAACCAGTACGAGATCACCGACGTTCCCGTGGCCGCCCTCGTGGAAAACCAGTGGATGGATATCCGCGTCACCAGCGATGGCGACAGGGTGCGCACGTACGTGGATGGTGCGCTGGTCAATGCTCTTCCCCTCGGTGAAAACACCGTCACGGGCACCCTCGCGGCGCTCTTTGATGGCCAACCGGAGACGACCTTCACTTTTCCCGGCATTCGTGGAAACAAGCCTTTCACTATCGACTTCACCTTCGACCGGCCCTACCCGGTGCAGAGCATCATCGCCACGCCCACTTCGGGAAGGTCCGGCATACGCGGCGTGCTGCTGGTCTCGGAGGATGGGAAGTCCTACCGGAAGGTGAGCGACATCAACCTCTTTCACGGTCATCAAGGTGTGAAAATCGCCGATCCCATGGTGGCCGCCGTACCCGCCACGACGTCTCGGTTCTTCCGTCTTCAATTGACGGGCGCGTCCCGGAACCGAACCTTCACGTCCCTCGAACTCTCGCCCCGCGCCCTGCTCGACAAGTACGTCATCAAGCAGCTCGGCGATATCCACGACACGCCTCACCCGATGTATGGCACCTACGAATGGACGACCCAGGGAGAACCCGCTCTTGCCGGCTCCACGGTGGCGCCCGCCAGGTGTATCGACCTGACGGATAAGATGGACGCGGATGGACACCTGCGCTGGTCCGTTCCCGAAGGCGACTGGGTTATCGCCCGTTTCGCCATGGTAAGCACCGGCAGCAAGAACGGTCCGGCCATGCCCGACGCCACGGGCCTGGAATGCGACAAGATGAGCGCCGAGAACATCCGCTTTCATTTTGATAATTATATTGGCAAGGTCCTGGAGCGAATCCTCCCCGAAAACCGAAAACGCTTCAAGTACATCATCCAGGACAGCTATGAAACGGGGCCGCAGAACTGGACCGATGGCTTCATCGACACCTTCCGCGCGCGATACCACTACGACCCCGTGCCCTATCTCCCCGTGACCACGGGCCGTATCGTCGGGTCGGCGGACCGAAACGAGCGGTTCCTGTGGGACCTGCGGCGGCTGGTGGCGGACCGGATTGGCAGTGAGTACGTGGGTGGCCTCACCGCGGCAGCCGAGGAGAGGGGGCTGATCGGCTGGCTCGAAAATTACGGGCACTGGGGCTTCCCCGGCGAATTCCTCACCTACGGCAAGCAGTCCACCGAGGTGGCCGGCGAGTTCTGGCTCCAAAGCGGTCTGGGCACCATCGAGAACCGGCCTCCCGCCTCCTGCGCCCATATCTACGGAAAGCCGGAGGTCTACGCCGAGGCCTTCACCAGCGGCATTCGCTACATACAGTCGCCCCAAAGCCACTTCAAGCACTACGGTGACTGGGCCTTCGCGCAGGGCATCAACCACTTCATTTTCCATGTCTACATTCATCAGCCCCGCGACGAGCGGCCGGGGGTCAATGCGTGGTTCGGCACCAACTTCAACCGTAACAACACCTGGTTTGAGATGCTCGGCGGATTTGTCCGGTACACGCAGCGCGTCAACTACATGATGCGGCGCGGTACGAACGTGGCCGACGTGGCCTACTTCATCGGCGAGGGCGCGCCCAAGATGGACGGGCCGAACATTCCGCCCCTCCCCCGGGGCTATGACTTCGACTTCGTGAACGGTGACGTTATTCTTAACCGCATGACCGTGGAAAACGGCCGCATCCGGATTCCCGACGGTCCGTCCTACAAGGTTTTGGTGCTGCCCCCAGTGGACACCATGCGCCCCGAGATCGCCGCGAAGCTCAAGACCTTCGTCGAAGACGGCGCCGTGGTCGTCGGCCCCCGCCCCGTACGCTCGCCCTCACTGGAGAACTATCCCGCGTGCGATGTGCAACTTGCCGCTCTGACGGAAGAACTTTGGGGTAAAGGTCTGATTCGGAAAGTGGACGACTTGGCGCCCCTTCTCCTGGAGGCCGGTGTTACACCCGATTTTGCCTACACCCTCACCGACCCCGCGCTGAACGCGAAGGAAAAAAAACTCACCGACCTGGGCTATGCCTCCCAGCCCCAGGGGAACTCGCTTCGTTTCGCCCACCGCCGCGAGGGCAACATGGACATCTATTTCGTCGCCAACATGCAGACGGATCACGGATTCCAGGCGCTATGTTCCTTCCGCGTGGGCAGGAAACAGCCCGAGATATGGGATCCGGTGACCGGTGAAGTTTTCAAGGCCCAGGCCTTTACCCTTACCCAAGAGGGCGTGACGCTTCCCATGCGCTTCGCGCCCAAGCAGTCCTGGCTCTTCGTCTTTCGCGACGCGGTTTCGGCAGACGGACCCGCCACGCGAAACGCACCGGCCCTGAACCCCATCATTTCCCTCGACGGCTCCTGGACCGTGCGCTTTGATCCCGCGTGGGGTGGGCCCGCCACCGCCCTTTTCCCCGAGTTGGTCTCCTGGACGGATCGCGAGGAGGAGGGCATCAAGTACTACAGCGGCGAAGCAGTCTACGAGACCAGCTTCATGCTGGACACGCCGCCCGCGTCTCGTACATGGCTCAATCTCGGGCGTATCGCCGACTTGGGCGAAGTCACGCTGAACGGCAAGCCCATCGGCAATGTCTGGGTCGAGCCCTGGCGCATCGAGGTGACGGGCCACCTGGAGCCGGGCCGGAACACGCTGCGCGTAAAGGTCGCCAACACCTGGAACAACCGCATCCTGGGCGACAAGAAGAGCAAGACCCCATACACCAAGTACTACACCGCCGTTCCCGCAAACCACCTGTTGCCCGCCGGCCTTCTCGGCCCGGTGACCATTGAGGCGGAGCAAGGGCAATAGCCTGTAAGATGGTGGGGAAATGTTCAGGCTAACCCGACGCCGAAGGAACCGGGCATCGCTGCCGACGTCCGTGCCACGATTACGCCCGCTTTCCGCTACTTCTTGCCCATCCCTTTCAGCAGTCCACCCAGGCCGGCGAGCAACTCTCCGAGCTGCGCGGCGGCATCGCCCTCGGGCAAGGGGATGCGCAACTCCTGCCCGCCCGTCTCGCGGTTTCGTTGTACCAGTCCGCCCAGCCCCCGGGCCGACGAAGCTTTCCCGGCCTTTCCGCCGGCCCCTTCCATCGCTTTCCCGAGTTGTCCCAGGAAGGCCACGCCCGCCGCGATGACACCGTCCCAGGCCGGCGCGGCGCCCGCGGCGGCAACCCCGGCGTCCGGCGCGGCCGCTTCGGCCTTCGTATCGCCATCATCGTCCGCCAACACCCCTTCTTTCTCCAACTCGGCCGTGGTGACCCGCTCCAGGGGAACTTCCGGGGTGTTCTCGGAAACCTTCTCGACGGTTTCCATAAACTTCTTCATCTTCGAACCGCCGAGGAAGACCTCGCTCTCGCCGCCGTCCAGCACGCCCGCGAACAGGGAGGACTTGAACTTGAGCACGCCCAGCATGCCGTACTCGATGGAGTCACGCGACACGAAGTGGTAGACCTGCACATTACGCTTTTGCCCGAGGCGGTGTACCCGGCCGATGCGCTGCTCCAGCACGGCCGGATTCCAGGGCTGGTCCATGTTGATCACCGCCGAGGCCTCTTGCAGGTTCAGCCCCACGCCGCCCGAATCGCTGCACAGGAGGATCCGGCAGTCCGGGTCCGTCTTGAACCGTTCAATCACCTTCTTCCGTGCCTTGCCATCCAGCGACCCGTGGTAGAAGGCGTAGGCCCGTTTCAACGGTTCCAGCCTTCGGATAAGCAACCGGTGCGTCCCCAGCCACTGGCTGAAAATAACCACCTTGTTCCCGGGGACTTCCAGGATATCATCAAGCAACACACTGCACTCATCCAGCTTCGTGCTGTGGTCGCTTTCTTTGTCCAGGAGGAAGGTGCTGTTGCACGACATGCGCATATTCTGCAAGCCGACCATGAGCATCCGCTGGTCTTTCTCCGAGAGGAAGCCCCACCGCCGCCATTTCGCCACGATCCGCGCCACCAGTTCCCGGTTTTCCTCGTGCAACACCTGCTGCTCGGGGGTCATGTCCACGAAGTAATGCTTGTCGGTCCGCTCGGGGAGTTGGGTCAGCACGTCCCGCTTGTGACGCCGCACCAACACGGGCGCCAGGCTTTCCTTGATTTGATCCAGGTTCGTGTAGCCTTCCACCTTGCCGTGAGCATCCACCACCTGGTGCTCCGCGAGGAAGCGAAACAGCGGTCCCAGGTGAAAGCGATCCACGAACTCCATGATCGAGTGCAACTCTTCCAGCCGGTTCTCCAGCGGCGTGCCCGTCAACACGATGGCATATTCCGAGGCGATCCGTTTCACCGCCTGGGCGCGCCGGGTCTTCCAGTTCTTGATCCGCTGCGCCTCGTCCAGGATCACCACGTCCGGCCGCCACCCGTCGATGAAGTCCATGTCCCGGTGTACCACATCGTAATTGGTGATCTTGTAGAACGTCTCCTCCCGGTAGCACGCCTCCCGGCCGAGTCGCAGCCCCTCCACCACCTGCGCGTCCCGGTCGGTAAAACGCTCCACCTCCTGTTTCCACTGCTGCTTCAGGGCCGTGGGACACACCACCAGCACCCGCTCCACCCCGGCCGTCCGGGCAAGGATCTCCACCGCCGCGATGCTCTGCACCGTTTTGCCCAGTCCCATGTCGTCCGCCAGCAGACAGCGTCCCGCCTTCGCCGCGAACAGCGCGCCCTCCTGCTGATAGGGATACAGTTTCGTTTTCACCAGTTTCGCCAGGGCGGGCTTGGCCTTGCCGTTTCCGAAGCGCGTCTCGATGGCCTTAATTCGCCTGGCGTCATCTCGCAGCCGGGCCACCAGCGCCAGGGCATCCTCATAGATGCGAACCTCGTGATCCGATTTCGACGTCTCCCGGACAAAGCGCTCGAAACGCCCCGCGGCCGCGTCCCGCAGAAAACCTTCCTCGTCGAAATACTTCATGGCCTTCGCGTGCAGCGTGGCGGGACACGACGTTCCCGCTCGAAAACGCACCCGCCGCGTCATGCCATGGTGCAGATAGATCTCCGAATAGGGCGGATGGAAGCCTTCGCGAAAGGCCTTCTTCCCGCCCCGTTTCCGTTCCAACTTCGCCAGCAGCCACTCGATATGCTTGCACGTCCCCAGGGTGTTCACTTGGAAATCGGGGCAAGAGCAGAAGTTCGCCCCAATCTCCGACCCGCGAATGGCCACGCGATAGCGCCCGCCGCTCTTCGGGTTGGTCACCAGGTAATCCGAGAAGAACGGTTCATCGCCCACCTTTTCAAAACGGAAATCCTGTTCCCGCCCATACTCACGCCGGAGCGCTATTTGCCATTCCTCCAGCGACATGTCCTTCGGTTTCCGCGTCCGCGGCGTTCGTGGTCGCGTTACTTTCACCTTGCGGCGTTTCAGTTTCTCGCCAGCTTTCATGGAAAACACTCCTCCATCGAAGATAAGCGAAAGGTCACCAGGTAGGCCGCCGGTAAAAGCCGACGATACTCCCGCATTCTAGCCAACTGGGCAACGACGGATCGAATCGCGTAACAGATGTTTTCCCGGCCGCGGCAAGGCTG
This sequence comes from Candidatus Hydrogenedentota bacterium, assembly GCA_024278275.1. Classification (GTDB taxonomy): domain Bacteria; phylum Hydrogenedentota; class Hydrogenedentia; order Hydrogenedentales; family JAJRTN01; genus JAJRTN01. The sequence continues at coordinate 70,439 of JAJRTN010000005.1, read as the reverse complement.
GCTCGGCAGAGCCGTTCTTTCCCGAACAGGGCCGCCGGTTTGATATACTCCGCCTCGAAACGGGAGTAGCTGGGAGACACGAGCTTGAGTAGTCCGGGGAAGATTCACTTCAGCGGCATTGGTGGCACGGCCATGGTGGCGGGAGCGCGGCTGGCCCTCGAAGCCGGTTGGGAGGTGCGCGGCAGCGACAACCCCCTCTATCCCCCCACGTCGAACATGGTGGCGGCCCTCGGGGTGCCCGTTGCGGAAGGCTATGCCGCGGAAAACCTGGACTGGGAGCCCGACGTGGTGGTCCCGGGAAACGCCCTCAGCCGGGGCAATCCGGAAGTGGAAGCCGCCCTGACACGCCGCTTATGTTACAGGAGCCTGCCGGAGTGGCTGAAGGAGAATGTCCTCCGGGCGCGCCGGCCCGTGGCGGTGTGCGGCACCCACGGGAAAACCACGACGACCGCGTTGACGGCTCATATTCTCCGCGCATGTGGCCTGGAGGCGGGCTACCTCATCGGTGGCCAGCCCCTCGGTTTCGCCCATTCCGCCTGTCTCGGCAAGCCCGGTCAACCTTTTGTCATTGAAGGCGACGAGTACGATACGGCCTTCTTCGACAAGCGGGCCAAGTTCTTTCATTACCTCCCCGAAATCGCGGTCGTCACTTCACTGGAGTTCGACCACGGGGACATCTACCGTGATCTCGCGGAAATCGAATTGGCCTTTCAGCGAATGCTGCGTCAAATCCCGCGGGACGGCTGGCTGGTAACCTGCGCGGACAACCATGCCTTGCATCTTAAAGACCACGCTTTCAGCCAGGTGATCACCTACGGTTTCTCGGAGCGGGCGGAGGTGTGCGGCGAATACCTGCCGGACGGTCCCCTGCGGGTATGCCGCGACGGTTCTCCCTGGATGGAACTGGCTCCGCCGCTCGCGGGAAAGCATAATGCCCAAAACCTGCTGGCGGCCATCACGGTGGCCGGCCTGTTGGGCCTGGAGACCGGGGCCATCCGCGAAGCGGCGCTCTCCTTCCCCGGGGTAAAGCGGCGCATGGAGGTGTTCCTGGAAGCGGGCGGGGTCACCTACGTGGACGATTTCGCCCACCACCCGACCGCGGTCCGGGAAACTATCGCGGCCGCCCGGATGCGGTGGCCCGGCGCGCGGCTGCGCGTGCTCTTCGAGCCCCGGTCCAACACAACAGTTACTCGTGCATTCCAGGGCCCATTGCTCGAGGCCCTTACCGGGGGCGACGAGATCTACCTGGGGGCCATCTACCGGGCGGACCGGCTCCCGAAGGAAGAGCGCCTGGACCGGGACGGGTTGGCTTCGGCCCTGCGCGCGCGGGGGGGGGCGGGGTATGTCGTCGATGATCCCGGCGACCTGGCGGAACGGATCGTATCCAGCGCCAAACCCGGCGACGTAGTGCTCGTATTGAGCAACGGGGCCTTCGGTGGACTCCATGAACGGCTGCGGGCGTTGCATGACACGGCGACCAGGCCAGAATAATCCGGGCCACCCGCTTGTTTCCTCTTCAAGGTGGTGAAGGTTCGCCTTTTTCCAAAGGGAGAATCCATGAACAAACACATTATCGTCTATTCCGCGAAGTTATGCGGTGATTGTCAGCAGCTCAAGTCTTTTCTGGACGGCGAAGGCATTCGTTATGAGAACCGCGATATCCGGGAGAACAGGGAGCATGGCGAAGAACTTGAGCGCCGTACCGGCAAGCTTGGTGTACCTTATATCGTGATTGACGGCGAATGGAAACGTGCCTACCAGCCAGACCGGCCTTTCTCGGAGAACTTCGTGCGGGACCTCCTGGGCATCGCGTGAGGGCCTTGCGCCGGCCGAAAACCGATCACTTCTAACTTTCGAGTTGAAAGTAGTGGGCGTACCAGGCCTTTTCCTGGCGGTTCAGCTCCCCATCGGGGATGCCCGGTTTCTGAAGTTGATTCGCCCAGGCGAGCAGTTCCTCGTGCAGTTTTCGGGCAAGACGGGGATGCCTGTCGATGAGGTTCTTGTGCTCCTGATCCGCCGTGGACAGGTCGAAAAGGTAACGGCCCTTTCCGCCCACGTGCAGGTATTTCCATTTTCCCTTTCGGATGGCGGTCTGATTCCAAAAACGCCAGAACAACGCATCGTGCGGCGCGCCGTGCTTCTTCCCGGTAAGGTAGGGCAGCAGATTCGTACCGTCCAGTTCCGGCGGCATGTCGAGGCCGGCCACCGCCACGGCAGTGGCCGCGAAATCAAGGGAAATCACGGGTTTCCGGTAGACTTTGCCCTCGGGGAGCGTGCCTTTCCACTTCGCCACGAAGGGAACCCGGATCCCCCCTTCCGAGAGCATGCCCTTTTCGCCGACCATGGGCTCGTTGAGGGAGCCATCCCACCCGCCGGGGTCGGTGTCGATTGGATTGTCGGGCTTGGTGATTTTTAACGGCGCACCATTGTCACTCGCATAAAAAATCAGGGTATCTTCCTCGATGCCGTGCTGCTTCAAGGCGTCCATGATGCGCCCGGCCCCGTGGTCGATACCCGCAATCATGGCCAAGGCATAGCGCCGCCGCTCCGGCATGTCGCCGGGGAACCGGGCCAGGTACTCCTCCGTGGCACCCAGCGGGGTGTGGGGCGCGTAATAGGCTACGTAGAGAAAAAAGGGCTTGTCGTGGTTACGATTGATGAACGCCACGGCCGCGTCGGTCTGCACGTCAACGCGAAATCGCTTATCCTCAATCCACTCGCCCGTGGGCTTTCGGTCTTTGCCGTCCAGACCGTAATTGCACCAGTACCGGTTCCACTCACCCTTAAAGAACTCCGTAAAACCCCGGTTTTGCGGGTAATAGGGCAATAACCTGTCAAAGGGAATCCGCAACCGTCCTTTGGGGGTACGTTCCACCTTCTTCAGGTGTTTCCGTGCCCAGTCCATGGACAACACGTTGGGTTCGAGGTGCCACTTGCCCACCATGCCCGTCATGTAACCGGCCGACTTCATGCGGTCAGCCAGGGTGGTCTCCGCCGCCGGGAGCGGGCAGTCGGGAATGTGCCCCAAGCCAAAGCGCTGCTGGTAGCGGCCCGTGATAAGGCCCGCGCGGGACGGACTGCACTGGGGCGCGGTGATGTAGCCATCGGTAAAACGCACGCCCTCCGCGGCCATGCGATCAATGTTCGGGGTCTTGATGTCGTCTACCTGCCCCTGGCATCGCAAATCGGCATAGCCCTGATCGTCGGCGAAAAGGATGATGACATTGGGTTTGCGCCGGGCCGGGGCGGCGCGGCCGGCGCGCGACACAAGTCCGCCGGCCATCAGCCCTACGCCGGCCGTCAGAAAATCACGTCGGTTCATGGCTTGGTCTCCCTGGGTCTCGGGTCAAGTGTCCGGACAGCTTGAGGATACGCGGAAATCGCGGTGCTCCGCAAGAAGATCCTTTCGAAAGCCATTTTATGAAAAGACCCTTTTCAGCGAGACCGCCACATTCCCCTGTATGTCGCGAGCCCTCCTCGCCGCAACATGCGACTTCCTTTTCCCGCCCATAACCGGCTTGACAACATCCGTTCTTTACCGTCCTTCCCCTTTTCGGGCCTGTTCATTGGTGTGCGAATCCCCGATAAACAGGTGCCATCTGATATGATTCCTCCACAACCCGAAGGGGTGCGGCATGCAACCGTGGGCGGCGAGGCGAGCCCCACCTGACGGCGGCGGATAAGCAACCTGGTCACGGCAAAGTTAAAACACGCCCTCCCATGCCCGCCCATGCTCCGCATGGGAGAAAGGCGCATGATGGGGTACAATTCTGGGAGTTCCGTTTCGTGTCTCTGCTCCGTGAGAACCGTCCATCGACACGACGAGTGACGGTATTACTGCTGCTGGTTATCGCCCTGGCCTTTGTCTTGCGCGGCCGCCAACTCTCCTCGGAATCCGCCTGGTGCGACGAGGCGCTCACCCTCTCCGTGCTCGGTGCCCCATCGCTTCCACAGTACCTGAAAGATGCGTTCCGGACCGATCCCATGGCGCGTATGGTGCCGGTTTACCCGGTGACGCAGTACGCATGGTCCCGCGTTTTTGGCCCTTCCGATGAAACGCTGCGCTGGCTTTCCATTCTTCTGGGCGTCTCTTGTCTTCCCCTGTTGTTTTGGTTGACCCGCCGCCTGTTTGACACGGCCACGGCGCTCCTGGCGGTTTTTCTGCTGGCCTTGTCGCAGGTCCACATCTACCAGTCCCAGGAAGTCCGTTTCTACGCCCTGCTCCTCGCCCTTTCCCTGCTTTCCATGACAGGTCTTCAGCGTGGCCTCGATACACACCGTAAACGCTGGTGGTGTCTCCACGGCGTGGCCAACGGGCTGATGATGTGGACCCATGCCTTCGCGCCGCTTTTCTTCTGCGCCCAGGGCGTGTATCTCCTTCTCAATGGCTGGCGGGCCGGCCGCCGAATCATCGTATGGGTCGCATTCCATCTTTTCATCGCCCTGGCCTTTACCCTGTGGCTCTATTGGCTGGGTTTCGCCGTGGGCCGGGAAAGCCACGCCTATCATCTCATGCCCATCACCTGGCGCAACTTGGCCAATACCTTCATTGTCTTTGCGGGGGGCCGGCCCACGCGGGAAAACCCCGCGCCCTATATGCCGGGGGGGATCTCCCTGGATATCGTCCTGGCGCTCCTGTTCGCCCTCGCCCTCGTCACGCTCGTGCTGTCGCCGCTTCGCCACCGCGAAGCAGCGCTGGAAAAGAGGCGAGGCGGTCTGCTCTGCTTCCTTTGGGCCTTCTTGCCCTTCATCCTGCTTTACCTTATCTCCCGTGTTTGGGCGAACGTGTTCTTTTACCGCTACGTCATTTACTGTCTTCCTCCCGCGAGCACGCTTTTCGCGGCGGGTCTGCTTGGCCTGCCCGGAAAGCCTTTCCGCCGTGGCGCCATCACCCTGGTCCTGCTCGCCCTGCTCTACCAGGCCGTCTTCATACCACGCCCGTTTCGCGCGGACTACCGGAGCGTCGGCAGAATGATCGCCGGAGACACCACCGCCAAAACCCGCGTCCTGGCGCTCAAGGAATTCAATGGTATTGCCGTCCGCTACAACACGCCCGTGCCCGGGGATCAAATTGAAACCTATCACGGTTTCAGGGAACTGTGTACCGCAACCATCGGTCACCTTCAAGAACCTGTCCACCTGTGGGTCGTCTTTTATTGGTGGGACGACATAGATGTATTCGAGAAGCGTATTCGGGAATCCGTCCCGTCCGTGCGCGTGAAACGCCACACCTTCGCGGGCATGCCGCCGCCAACCGTTTTTGAACTTTGGATACCGAAGCAGGGCGAATAAGCACCCCGTCCGGAATTGCCGTCCATTCGCCCCCCCGGTGGATCAGGCGAATTTTCCACGAAACATGAAATACACGGCGCCCAGAAGACACAGCCCCGCCCATAAGTAGTCCAGTTTCAACGGCTCTTTCAGAAACAGGACGGAAAAGGGGACGAAGACGCTCAAGGTGATGACTTCCTGGATGATCTTCAGTTGTCCCACGGTCAACACTGTATAGCCGATACGGTTCGCGGGCACCTGGAAAAGGTACTCAAAGAGGGCGATGCCCCAACTGATGAGGGCCGCCACAATCCAGGTCCTGTTATTCAACTCCTTGAGGTGGGCGTACCAGGCAAAGGTCATGAACACGTTACTGCACGTAAGAAGCACCACTGTTTTTACTACCGGATTCAACAAACGCAATCCTTCCGGGTTTGGCCATGCCCATCAGTCCCCCCCTTTCCGCAACACTATGGCGTGGGCCGAGGCTCTCCATTATGGGGCGTGGAGACCTTCATCACAAGCCCACCCCATTTTTGTATCACCACGACCGTCGCCGGCAGGAGCAGGAGCGACAGCCCGGAGATCCATGCGCCCCACCATACGCTGGCGGGGCGAAAGCGGTATTCGACGGTGTGCGGGCCGGGCGGAAGAACCAGGCCGCGAAAAACATCATAGGCCGGAAAAATGCCGGCGGGTCGGCCATCGATGGTGGCCCGCCAGCCGGGGTACCAGGCATCGGAAAGCACCAGCACGGCCTCCCTGTCGGCGTCGGCCTCGACAAGAACGCGGGTGGGCGTTCGCTCGATGACCCGGGCCGTCCCCGGAGATCCCTCGGGCGGGTTGCGCAGGGCCCTGGGCACCTCGTGAAGCACCGGGCCGGGCCGGGCGACGACCACCTTCGCCGGGTCGTAGGCGCGCTCCTTCATGCGCGCGAAAAGCGCCTCCCTGTCGTCCATGACTTCAAGACCGCCCACGAGGAAGGCCCGGGGAAAAGCACGCTTGTTCCGGTAAACCTCGATGCCATCCAGCGTGGCCACCCGCTCGAAACGGGTGGTGTCTTCCAGGGGAAACTTCGGGGCGCCCCGTGGATCGTTCAGGTAGTATTCAATACCGCACACCGGTTCCATGGTATTCCAGATGTCTTGGCCAAGGGTTCTCTGGAAAGTCATCATCCGCTCGGGATAGAGGCCGTCGTACGCGCCCCACTGCTCGATACCGTAGGGGATGTTGAATCCCGCGGGAATGTTGGCCGACGCGGTGTTGACCCGGGGCGGAGGCTGGATGGACCGCAGGTAGTCCGTCAGTTCCGTGGGCGGGTAAAGCTGCCCGGGCGGTATGGTGGGGTTGATGCCGCGGGCGGCGTAAAGCAGGTCCACGGCCAGGATCACCGTCAGCGCCCCCAGCAGTAAACGCGGGCGTGGCAGCACGGCATGGACCACCACCAGGCCCAAGGCCACCAGCGCCAGGGTGCCCGCCACCGCCATTTGGGTCGCCACGAAAGGACGCATGCCCAAAGCGGCAATCACCCCGCCATGGAACCGGTATTGGACCAGGACGAATCCGGCGGCCAACGCGGAGAGCAACCCGGCACGTATTATCAAACGGCGCGAGACGGTGCGTTCTGTCAGCGGTGACAACCCCGTGGCCCCAAGCAGGGGCAGGGCGAAAGCAGGGAAGACGAGGTGGTGGCACCGGAGCATGGTATTGAACAGGGGAAGACCGTGTATCCAGGACAGGCCGGGGAGCCCCCAGGCCAGCCCCATTCCCAGGCCCGCGGTCGCGGCCAGCGCCGCGATACGATGGCGTTGAACCGCTTCCATACGGCGGAAACCGTTCATCAGGAATATCCCCAGCCACACGGCGATACCGGGGTACATCATGCCGTATACGCTGGAATCGAGGTCGCCAAAATAGTTTCCGTCCGGCGCCGCGCCGAAAAAACGGGGCACCCAATAGCCCACGAGCGCGGAGAAGGGCATGGCGTAGTTGGAATCCATGCCGGGCCGATCGAGAAAATGGGCACTGTTTCGCAGGTATTCCAGGAAAGGGAAAAGCTGCACGGCGCAGAGGCCCAGGGTCAATACCGCCGCGCCCGCGCAGACCCCCGTTTGGGTGAAGGCATCGTGCCGGCCCGGGCGCGCCAGCACCAGCCGAAGGAGGAAATAGAGCGCGAGGGGAACGGCCAGGGCGAAGGCGGTTTCCGGATGCCCCGCGAGGAGCGCCATGGTACCGCCGAGGACGAGGACCAGGAAACCCTTTCGATAACGGCGCGACAAGACCTGCTCCGTTCCCAGCAGGAGAACGGGGAGCCACCCCGCCACATCCGTGAGGGGCCAGTTGCACCAGGTAACGTTGTAGCCACAGAGCATCCAGGCGATGGAGAGAAAGCGCGCGGCACCCCGGCACAGCCCCAGGCCGCGCCCACACCAGTACGCCGCCATGCCGCACCACCACAGCTTGAACAGGATTAGTAAAGTGGTGCCCCAGGCCAGCCCGAAGATGAGGTGCAGCATTCGGGGCGGGTAGAACACGGCGGATTGGTAGTTCGCCAGCAAGGGCATGCCGCCAAAGCAAAGGGGGTTCCACAGGGGTAGTTCTCCCCGGCGGAGGGCCTCCGTGGAGAGCGCGTACCACGGCAGGAAAGCCGCCACGGGGTCCACCGCCTGGGGATTCCCGGGACGCGTGAAGCCATGGGGCGCATGGTCGGCCCAGGGAAGGGCCGTGAACAGGATGTCCCCCGGCGCAATGCTCTCCCCCCGCAAGAACACGCCGGGAAAAAGCGCCGCCAGCAACAGGAGCAGCAACACGGCCTGCACCGTGAAGTCATGGACCGAAGCCCCCGGCCCCGCCGTTTTCCTGTGTAAAGAAGTCAACATTTCACCCTGCCGCCGGCGATCTCGACCCGGCATTTGTCGGGAGGCAGCTTACTTGCCTTTGAAGACCCGGCGCAACGGTGCGGACAGAACGGCTTCCCCGGAAGGCATGCTGCGGTCGCTTTGAAAGAAGCAGGAAAACTGTGACACGCTGTTGTGACAGTAGATGAACTGCCGCGAAAAAAGGAATGGTACCCATGGATCACATCCCGCCTGCTTCCCTGTTCTTCCTGGCTGCCCTGTTGCTTTTCCCCCCTTGCTCCGCGGAATCCTCCGGCATTGATCGCCGGGCGCTGGTGCAACGCCATAACCCCACCATCCGTACCATGGACCGACTGTCGCCGCTTTCCGTGGGAAACGGGCAACTGGCTTTCACGGTCGGCATCACCGGACTCCAGACGTTCACGGAAAGCTACGCCAGGGGAATACCACTTTGCACACTGTCCTATTGGGGATGGCACACGGTCCCGAACAGGGAAGGCTACCGCCTAGAAGACGCCATGAAGTACTACGACACGTATGGGCGGCCGGTGGGCTATGCATCCGTGACGGGAACGCCTGCCGCCAATTGGCTTCGCGGCAATCCGCACCGGCTCCATTTGGGTCGTATCGGCTTTATCCTGAAACGGGAGGATGGTTCGGAGGTCGTGGTGGAGGACGTGGCCCACGCCGCGCAAACGCTGGACCTGTGGACCGGACGCGTCACCAGCGATTTTGAGATCGAGGGCCAACCGGTTCACGTTGAGACGGCCTGCCACGGCAGCCTGGATGCCATTGGCGTGCGCGTGGTGAGTCCCCTGGTGGAAAGCGGCCGGTTGGCCGTCCGTTTCGCCTTTCCCTACGGTTCCCAGGCTTGGGGACTGAGCGCGGCAGACTGGACGCATCCGGATCGTCATGAAACGGCCGTGGTCAATCGGGGTAAACGGTATGTCCTTCTGAAGCGCGTCTTGGACGCCGACACGTACTATGTTCGTGTCGCCTGGACGGGAGACGGCCACTTTGTTGAAACGGCGAAACACACCTTCGTGCTGGCTCCCACTGGAGAAGGGGATTTCGCCTTCACGTGCGCTTTTGGGAAGAATCCTTTGTCCGGCGCGTTGCCCACGGCGGCAGAGGTCCGGGCATCGGCGGCGGCTCACTGGCGTACCTATTGGACCGAAGGCGGCGTTATCGACCTGTCGGGAAGCACCGATCCCCGGGCGAGGGAATTGGAGCGGCGCATCGTACTTTCACAATACCTGGTGGGGATCAACAGTGCGGGGGGACGACCCACGCCGGAAACCGGCCTGACCTGTAACAGTTGGTACGGAAAGCCCCATTTGGAGATGCACTGGTGGCATGGCGTGCATTTCGCCCTGTGGGGACACCCGGGCCTGTTGGAGGAAAGTTTGCCCTGGTACCAGTCCATCTTGCCCATGGCCCGGGCGACCGCCGCGTTCCAGGGCTACAAAGGCGCGCGCTGGCCCAAGATGGTCGGTCCGGATGGGCGCGAAGGCCCATCGGGCATTGCCGTCTTCCTGATCTGGCAGCAGCCCCATCCCATCTACTACGCCGAGCTGCTTTACCGCCTGCATCCGGACCGGGAAACGCTGGAAAAATACCGGGAAATCGTTTTCGAATCAGCCGCGTTCATGGCGTCATACGCCCACTGGGACGAAATATCCGGACGCTACGTGCTAGGGCCGCCCCTCATACCGGCCCAGGAGCGCTTCGCGCCCGAGAAGACCGTGAACCCGGCCTTCGAGCTGGCCTACTGGCCCTACGGCTTGGAAATCGCCCAACAGTGGCGGGAACGGCTTGGCCTGCCCCGGGAGGCCCAATGGGACCGTGTTCTTCAACACATTTCGCCAATGCCGGAGAAAGACGGCCTCTACGTGAACGCCGAGTCGGCGCCCGATACCTTCGGCACGGCCGGCCCACGCAAGGATCACCCGGCCATGCTCATGGCCTACGGCATGATACCCGGACCGAAGGTTGACCCGGGGGTCATGCGCGCCACCCTCAAGCGGGTTCTCAAGACCTGGGACTGGGCTTCCACCTGGGGATGGGACTTCCCCATGATCGCCATGGCCGCCGCCCGCGTGGGCGAACCGGCCCTGGCCATCGACGCGTTGATGATGGATGTTCAGAAGAACACCTATCTCAAGAACGGTCACAACTACCAGCACGACGGCCTCCCCCTCTATCTCCCCGGAAATGGCGCTTTGCTGACAGCCGTGGCGATGATGGCCGCCGGGTGGGATGGCGCACCGTCGATCAGCGCGCCCGGATTTCCACAGGACGGGACGTGGACGGTGCGCTGGGAAGGACTGGGGCGGTTGCCGTAAGGAAGGACCCCGTGAAAGAGGCTCACCGGGGGACGGATGCCCGCGAGGGACCTCTTGGGGCATTGGCAATACGAAGTGACGCGGCAATCTGCTCGGACAATAATACCCAGGTTGCGCCTCGCGGGGATGACGCTTTCGCCGCCCTTGAACGGTGTGCTATAACAGGCCCCCTGGATTTCTCTCATGCGCGACCCCACCAAGCAATTGACCAAGGGTGAACTGCACCGTGCCTGGCGGCTGGTGACATGGGCCGGTGTGCTTGGCAGCACGTATTACACCATCTGCGTGAACGGCATACCCCGCGTGAAGTTCCTCACGGAGCTGGATGCCACCGCGGCCGACTTCGGCCTGATCTCGGGGCTGGCTTCCTTTGCCATCGTGTTCCAAATCGCGGGGGGGGTGATCGGCAACCGGATCCGCCACCGTAAATCCCTCTGGATGGCCATGGTCATTGCGCACCGGCTTCTCTTTCTTGGGGTACTGGTGGTTCCCATGGTGGTCATGGACCCGTCGTTCCGCATGTTCTGGATTATCCTGGTCCTCTTCTTCCACGACATGCTGGCTCAAACGTCCGGCCCCATGTTCATGTCGTGGATGGCGGACCTCCTGCCGCGGGAATCGCTCAACCGGCACTGGGCCACGCGGCAGCGTTTCATCACCATCGCCAACATGTTCGTCATGGCGGCCATCGGCTTCGGCTTCAACTATTTCGAAACCCGGGGGCTCATTCTCGAAGGATTTTCCATCATCGCCGGGGTGGGGGTGGTGCTGGGGGTTACGGACATCCTGCTTTTCACGGGCGTGCCCGAGCCCGACCACGCCCGCGTCGAGAACATAAGACTTCGTGATGTCCTGCTGCAACCCCTTCGGGACAAGGCGTTTCGTCCTTTCCTCTTCTACCGCGCCTACTGGACCCTGGCGGTGAGCGTTGCCGCCCCCTTCTTCGGGCTTTATATGATTGATGAACTCGGCCTGCGCGTGCTGACGGTGCAACTCATGGGCATTGCTTCCGCCCTGGGCGTAACCCTGACCTCGCGTTTCTGGGGACTGGTCTGCGACACCTACGGCTTCCGCCCGTCATTGCAGTTTCTTACCCTGGGAAAAATCGTGCCGCCCCTCGCGTTTTTCGTGGTGCCCCATGAACCTTGGATCGCCGTGCCTTTCCTCACTCTGTTCATGTTCTACGACGGCGCTCTGAATGCCGGGATGATGCTGGCAACGCAAGGGGTTCTCCTCAAATCGACACCGCGCCACAACCGCGGCATGTATATCGCGGCCAGCAGTTTCCTGTCCGTCGGCATCATGGCCACCCTGGGCGCCATCTTCTCCGGTCACCTGGTCGATTTCCTGGCGCCCCGAATGCACTATAGCCGGGGGATCTTCACGCTCACCGGGTTCCACGCCGCCTTCGCCCTGAGCGCGTTTATCCGCTTCGGCGCTTTTTACATGGTCTCCCGCATGGAGGAGCCCGGCGGCCTCTCCATGGGCGAGGTGATTCGGCAACTTTGGACAAGAGGCACCCTGCGCACCGTCCGGCTTGTCTATCGACTGAGTGAATCACGGACCCCCGCTCAACGCATGGCGGCGGCGGAGCAACTTGCCGCGATTCGCCATCCCCTGGCCATGGGTGAATTAATCAGCGCGCTGCGTGATGAAGAGAAAGACGTTCGCAAGGCGGCGGCGAACGCCTTGGGCGAGATTGGCGTTTCCGAGGCCGTTGAACCCCTTTCGCGGGCCCTCTTCGACCCCGCCTCGGGCATACAGCGCCGGGCGGCCCGGGCGCTGGGAAGAATCGGCGGCATGGATTCACTCAAGGCGCTGCTCGAAAACCTCCGCCATCGGGACTCGAAAGCCCTGGGCGAAACCATCGACGCCCTGGCCCGGCTCAATCATGACGCCGCCTACCTGCCCCTCATCGGTCTCTTCCATGACGTGGAGGACGAGAAGCTTCGCCTCCATATCGCTGCCGCCCTGGGACGCATGAGCCAGACCGAGGAACTGAGCGAGGTGCTGGACCTGCTGAACGCCCGCCGTCCCCCCGGCCCCTCCCCGATTCGGTAGCGCGCGAATGACATTCCGGGGAAACACCGGCAGGATGGAGGAAACGAACGTGAGTAACCGGAAACGGGAGACGACCATGGAACGAACCGCGCGTCTTGGATGCGGGCTGTTGGCGTTGGCGTTACTCTGCGGGGCCTGTGCGCAGGGGGCCGAGTGGACGGCCCTCGCCTACGACGCGGACGCGGCGCCCGCCGACAACCCATTGAAGGGCTTCGTCCCCTATCCCGGTGAATATGATTTCCCCCACAGCATGGAGTTCGACTATATCGGGTTGGACGACCTGATGGACGGTCCCGACAGCTTCACCTTCAACACGGGCCTTGAACCGCTGTTGTCCGAGGTGGCGTCACGGGGCCACCAGGTGATTATCCGCGTCTTCCTGGATTATCCGGGCGAACGTTCCGCCATTCCCCGCTTCCTCCTCGACGGCGGGCTGGAGACCACGCACTACAGCAGCTATGGCGGCGGGGTCAGCCCCGACTACGAAGACGAGAACCTGGTGGTCGCCCTGGAGTCGTTCATCGCGGCCTTTGGCGCGGCCTGCGATGGCGACCCCCGTATCGCCTTTATCGAGATAGGGCTGCTGGGACACTGGGGAGAATGGCACACCTATCCCCGGCAGGATCTTTTCGCGAGCGTGGCGACGCAGAACCGGGTGCTGACGGCCTATGACGATGCTTTCAATACCACCCGCTTCCTGGTGTCGCAGGATATGTTGGGACAGGATTCCCTACCGGACTTCCAGGGCCGGGGCATGGGCTATCACGACGACGATTTCACCAACAACTCGATTGACGAGACGGGATTCGAGGAGGACCAGTTCTGGCAGCACATGCTGTCCGCCGGGCTGGGCGGCTGGTGGCGCACGCAACCCGTGGGCGGTGAGGTGCAACCGGACTACCAGGAGGTCCTCTTCGATCTTCCCTCCGGCGCGCCGGAAGACTACGGGACGGCGGTGGCCACGACGCATGTATCCTGGTTGCTTAACCACCTCGTTTTCGAGGGGAATACCTGGAGCGCCGCGAAGCTCGACCGGGCGGAAGCCGCCGCGAGACAAATGGGTTACGAACTCACCGTCACCGCGGTCAACCTGGACGACACCACCAGGGATGGTGGTTTCCACGTGGGGGTGCGCATGGAAAACCGGGGCGTCGCGCCCTTCTATTATGACTGGCCCGTCCAACTGCTCCTGGTGGGGCAAGACGAGCAGGTTTTCAACACGGACTGGCGGTTGAGTACCGTCTTGCCGGGCGAGGAAGCCCACGAATTCTGGTATCACGCCGACACCTTGACCGTTCCGGCGGGCACCTACCGCGTCCGGCTCCGGGTGGTGAATCCCATGGCCGGGGGCATGCCCCTCCGCTTCGCCAACGCAACCCAGGAGGCGGACACGCTCACGTTGGGAACCATGGTGATCGCGGCCGATGGCGGCGAAGGCGAGGGAGGAGGAGAAGGAGAAGGAGAAGGCGTTGGGTGTGCCCCTTTCGCCAACGGGGAACGCCCCATTCCTGGTGGTGTTATGGCAGTGCTTGCCGGCGTACTGCTTCTGTTAAACTCCAGTCGCTTTCGGCCTCTGCTTGGCCGCTGCGCCCCAGAGAGGCATTCGCGCAAAACTCCGAAAAATGACCAATAAGCTGGTTCATTCGGATAAAACACCGCCCGAACCCGTTTCCCCCTGGGGTGACGCATGTAACGCGGGATTAACCGGTCTGCATGGCACACTTTATCCCCCTTGTCATTTCTGAAGGCTGCCCCGGTGCATTCCCGTACCCGGCCGGGCGGTGGACCCTTTTTAGGCTCAAAGCGGCTGGAAGCCGCTTCTACATTTTCGTCATCCCCGCGAAAGTGGGGCAACCCCTTGGCCTTTCGCGGGAGTGACGGAAAGGTGAGGCAAAGACACTTTTCGTAACCATTTGTACAGAACTTCGCGGATAAAGACCTAATATGGTTACTGTTTCTGTTTGGGCCAATTGCGCACGATCTGAAGCGCTTCGCGGATGTGGGCACGTTCACATTTTTCGGTGCAGGGCCGAAACTCGTCCATCTGTTCGCAATAGCGGGGGCAGTTTTCCGTGCCGGCGAGGCATTGCTTGTAGATGGGGCCGTCGTAGAGATGCCTGAAATCCCCGGCGGGCACGGCCAGTGTGGTTCCGCACGTGTGATCAAAGAGGAAGAGTCCCTTCGCCAGATCATCTGGAAAAACCTGGTAGCCCGAAACCACGACGGCCGGGTCCGACAGAAAGTCATCCTGGGTAGCCCAGGCCGTGCTGCATCCGGGACACCGTTTGAACCCCACGGTGCTTGAAGGGACCGGTGTGGAGACAAGGCCCGTCGAATCGAGACCGTCGGCAACCTCGGGGAAAAACACGGTAAACACCGTCCCCTCGCCCACACGACTGTCAACCACTATCCTTCCGCCGTGTTGTTCAACAATTCGGTAGCTGATGGCGAGCCCCAGCCCGGTACCGGCGCTTCCTTTTTCGCTGAAAAAGGGGGCCGCCAAACGGGGAAGATCCTCGGCGGCAATGCCACACCCCGTGTCACGCACCTGGATCACGAGGGTGGTACCCTGTCGGCTGACGGAGACCGTTACCTTGCCACTTCCTTCGGGGCAGGCCTCGACGGCATTCTTTATGATGTTACCGAGGGCGCGATGGACCTGTTGGCCGTCCAGGTTGGCCCGCTCGAACCCCCCGCCTCGGAAGGCGAGTTCCACGCCCCGCTGGCGTGCCAGGGGACGGGTCAACTCCAGCACGTCACGAATCAAGCCATTGATGTGGGTTGGGGTTCGCTGGAGTTCGGTCTTCTTTACAAAGAGCAACAGGTCCGCCATGTAGCGTTCCGCCTGCTCGGCACCGGCACGCACCATCTCGTAGGAACGGATAGCGCGTTTTTGATCCCCATCGCGCAATGAATTTCCGAGTAAATCCACGCCCCCCAGGATGGCCGTGAAAATACCCCGCATATCGTGGCTGATCTCGGCCACCGCCCGCCCCAACTCGACCAGTTGCTGCTGCTTGGCATTGCGCTCATCGAGAAGCTGGTTCTCCACCGCCACGCCCAGCACATGGGCGATGGCCGTGAGAAAGCCCAAATCCTGCTTCGAGAAACGCCCTTTCTCCTTGCCCGCATCCACGTAGAAGGCACCCGCCGATTGGCGCGAACCGCAAAGGGGAACACACATGGCGGCACCAATACGGCGGCGAATCACGGTCTCGGCGCTGGAAAAACGCGGGTCGGTCTGGGCGTCCTCGGTGAGCATGGCCGTTCGCGTGCGCAGCACGTAGTCCACCAGGGTGCGGCTCGGCGGCAGGGAATTGGAGGATTGATCCAGCGAGAAAGAACCCGCAACCTCTTGTCTGGAGAGATCTTCCGTGCAAAGCACCACGGAGCCATTTCTTGCCGGCAAGGCGTGGGAAACAAGGCCAAGCACCTCACGCAGGAAGTCCGCCCGGGGAAGCCGTTGTCCAAGCAACAAGGCCGCTTTGTAGAGGGCGACGGATTGTTTCGAACCCTGCTTCTCCAGTGACTCCTCGTGGAGCCGGCGGGCGGCGTCGTACCCGATACAGAAAGTTTTCCCCCGCGGCTGGGCCTCCTGATCGGTCTCTTCCAGGGAGCGGATAACCACGGTGTAAGCGCCTACCGACATGAAGTCCCCTTCATGCACCACGGACTGTTGCACCTGCTCCCCGTTGACAAAAACACCGTTCGTGGAACTCAGATCCTGAATGCGGACTCGCCCGTTGGCTATACGCAGCACGGCATGCTGCCGGGAAATGGTGGTGTCGGACAACACCAGGTCGGCTTCTGGAATGCGCCCCACGACACACCCCGCTTCTTTCAGGACGCACTGCCGGTCCGGCTCGCCATCTCGAAAGGCCACCACCACATATTGTTGCATTGTGCCCGCTCCCCGGCTCTTATTCTCCTGGAAGAAAAACCGGCCTCCTGGTCAGACTTTCGCCACGTCTCAATCCACCGTTTACCCCACGAGTCCTAAACACCCCGCTAAATTATACATGGAAAACGCTGATTTGCAAAAAACAGGGGGGTAAAAAGGCAAGAAAAAGGGGCCGTCACGCACGTCCGTGCCCAAATTTCGTGCTCCTTGCGCCAGTCGCTTTGTGGATGGTCCTAAAGGCGGCAATCCTGCTACCGGGCAGAAGCGCGAAAACACAAAACACTGCCATCACGCAACGCCATGTAAACCCGCCCGTTCGCCACCATGAGGCCGTCAAAGGCGGGCATGGCTGGAATGGGCAAGGACTGGACGAGGGCGCCGGTGGCGCGGTCAAGCACGTGGAGTTCGACGCCCGCCTCGCCCCGGAAAGCGGCGAGGTTGTCCATGACGTCCCCCACGGGCCCGGCGAGAAGGATGTGTTCCCGGGTCA
Organism: Candidatus Hydrogenedentota bacterium; assembly: GCA_024278275.1. Lineage (GTDB taxonomy): Bacteria > Hydrogenedentota > Hydrogenedentia > Hydrogenedentales > JAJRTN01 > JAJRTN01. Next base: position 53,513 of record JAJRTN010000005.1, on the reverse strand, counting down.
CCGCCATGGCGCGGGCCTCGATGGTCGATTCGGCCGCCCACACGGCGTGGCGGGCGAGGGCCGTGCCCCGGCGAATGTTCGCGGCCTCCGGCCCGGCCAGGGTGTTGGACACGCTGTCCGTGAGGGCGGTGGCGCGGACCTGGTAGCGTTTTTCGCCGGAACGCCAGTTCTTGGGCAGCACCATCCACTCGAAGCGGTTTCTCCCGAAACTGAAGGCGAGTTTCGCGGCCCGGTCGATGCACATGAGCCGTCCTGCGGCAACGGGCATTTCCGGCTCGTTCAGGGTCCAGGTCCGCCCGTAATCCCGTCCGTAGAGCCAGTAGGTGCGGTGCATCCAGTTGTCGTCCAGGAAGCCGGTGGGACTCCAGAGGTGCTTCTCCGTGTTCTTCAGCGGCTCCAGCGTGTCGTAGCGGAAGCCGTTCCGTCCCATGTAGAAGCCTTCCCCGCCCGCGGAAAGCAGGTCGGGTAAAAGGCTGTTGTCCTCGCCCCGCCGCTTGACCACGCCCATGAGGGGACGTTTCCGGACCACTTCCCCCGTGGCCGCATCGACCTTGAAGAGACACAGCCCGCCATCGAGGAAGGGTGAACGTCCGGCCACCGCGTAGAAAAAGTCGTCTTTCAGAAGCACCGCGCCGGACACGGGCCAGGGCGATTCCAGGGATCCGAAGGCGGGGATCAGTTCCCGCCGCGGGGCAAGACGAAGGCGCCACACGGTCTCCCCGGATTGGGCATCCACGGCATGGAGCACGCCGTCACGCGAACCGAAACAGGCCGTGCCCTGGTAAAGCGTGGGCGGCGAATCGACCGGTCCGTCCACCGTGACACGCCAGCGGAGTTCCCCCGTGGCCGCGTCGAGGCATTCCACGGCATGGCTTCCGGGAGACGCAACATAGATTCCGCCCCAAGCCGCGGTGGGCGCCGTGAGGGGCGTGCCGCGGACGGGACTGCGCCACGCCTGTTCCAGGGGCAGTTGCAGGGTGAGCGGCGTGACCCCGCTGCGCCGCGGGTCGTGGCGGTAGGTCGGCCAATCTTCGGCCGTCACCACGGGAGACTTGTGCGCGGCGAGGTGCGGGCGCTCCGGTGAAGGGGTGGGCCAACGCGGCGGCGTCCCGGGCGTGGCGGAGCCCGCCAGGGCCATCATCCCGTTGAGTTTGCGGTCCCAGGCGCACATGCAGGAACTCACGGGAACATAGAGCAGGCCGTTGGCCGGCAAGACGCCAAAGGAGCAGGTCCCCCGCGTGAAGATGTTGGACACCAGGGTGCCGCTTTGCACATCCATCCACTCGATGTAGCTGCGCCCGGTAATAATGTATTTTTCCGTGGCCTTGTTGCGGTAGCACCGGTTGTGACCGGCGTTGAAATCTCGGAAGTCCTGGTCCGGGGGCCGCTGAAACACGACCTCGCCCGTCCGGTAATCACGCGCCCGGGTGAAGCCCGGACGGTCCTTGTCGGCGATGCTGCCCGTCCACACCCGGTCCCTCATGACGAAGATCTCCACCGGCGTATGGAAACCGTCTTCCGCCGGACATTCCCAGAGCCGGCGGCCGTCCAGCCTGGAATAAGCCGTGAGTACGCCGGAGACACCCCCATCATTAAGGTCGCGCATGGTGATGTCCGTATCGTTGCCGATGGTCCGGCCCCGGTCGCCCACGAACACCACGTCCTTGTACAGCACCAGCGTCGGCACGGACCAATTGGGACGGCGTTGAACACTCGGGCGATCCACGCGCCACGTGAGCGACCCGTCTTCGGCGTTCCGGCAAACCACGCTGTCCGCGCCCAGGTAACAGACCTGCCCGCCATCGGCGGCCAGGGTCATTTCCTGTACCGTGTCCTCCACGCGCCAGCGAAGTTCCCCCGTACCGGCGGCGTAGGCCGCGATGGCCTTGCCATGGCGGGGAACTTCCGGCGGAAGGGCGTCGCGCGGGGCGTGGCGCCGGTAGTACCGTGCCGCGTCGTCCGCCATTTCGTTGTTGATCACCACGTAGATCGTGTCATCGCGCCAGAGGATCTCCTCCGTTCGTTCCGACCCCGACAGGGTCAACAAGGTCTTCCCCGACACGGCATCGAGAATACTGACCGGGGCCTGCCAGCCGAGGGTCACCGCGATCCGGCCCTCCACCGCCACCAGCCGCCGCAACAGGTAGTTCGGCCCACTGCGGAACCAGTGCAGTTGGTCGAACCATTCCGGGATATCACGGCTCCAAAGCGGCATCCCGTTGTAGCCGTCGCGGCAGACGAGACGCCATTGGGGCGGAAGAAGAATCGAGGCGCTCGGCGCGGTATCGGCGATGTAGAACAGGCGCCCCCCCTGGGATACGCCCGTGGTGAAGGAACTCAGGTAATCATGGGACCGACTCCACCGGGGGTTATCGACCCATTGCAGCGTGTCCACCGGCCCCACCACACGGTCTTTCGAGACGGCGTTATTGCTGGCGTCATAAAGGAAGTGGGTCCAGTCATCCGTGTTCGCCGCGTCGGGTTTTCGCCGCGTCGTCCGGTCCGGTCCGATGCCCCGCACCAGCACGCCGCCCGGCCGAAGCACGCGCAGGAACTCCGCTTCGGGAATACCCATGTCCTCCGGCGCGATAAGGATGTTGACCAGGTTGCTCCGCAGCGGGAGTGTCCCGTCCGAAAGGTGCGCCACGGAGACCCGGCCATAGGCGTTTTGGGCCTGCAGGAACCGCCGCGCGCGATTTACCCGGTCCTGGTCGGCGTCGAACACGCGCACCAGGAAGCGCCCGTCCCGTGCGAACGTCGCCAACGCCCCGGACTCCCCGCTTCCCATGAGCACCAGGATACCGCCGGTCACCCCCGCATCCCTGCAGAGGACATCCAAGGCGGGGTGCGCGTCCGCGCCAAAGCCCCGCGCGCAGCACAGAACCGTTACAAACAGAACCAACAGTCTTGATCGCATGTACGCTCTCCGGTACGGCCCGGCCGCCATCGGGCCGTCAGGCCTTTTGCAACAGTCTACACCGGCGCCGGCCTTAAACAAAGGGTAATTGCATCCTTTATCCTCCACTGCCGCGCACGAGATAACTTCCCTGTTTGCGTGCCATGATTAGTGGTGTTAGACTCATCTCCGGTGATATGGCCGGAATGCCCCGGTCACGTTCAAGGCAGGAGGGCGATTCATGGGGGTGGGTGGCAAAACAGCACCGACGGGAAAGTGGAAAGCCATTGGCTTACGCTGGTGGGATTTCCTCTTTCTCACGTGCTTCGCGGTGGCCGTAACTCTCCTGCTCCGTCCTTTGCTCAGAATCATGGAAGGTTGGTTTCATGCTTCCCTGAAAACCGATCCGCAATGGCTTATATTCATCCTCGCCTCGGTGCTCATATCCCTGCCTTTCTTCTGGCTGACCGCCCTTGGGGGATTCCGTGTGGGGCAACTGCGTCCTAAATGCTTTTTCGCCTTTCCACCCACATGGATGTCCGGGTTGGCAGGATGTGCGCTCTACATCCTCCTGGCAGGTGACTTGAGAAGGGGGATCACGACTGATTCGTTGGTCCTATTATGCCTTCCAATCGGAATGCTGCTGGCCTTCGGTGTGCCGAACATACGCCATCTGTTTATCTGGGTGGAGGGAAAATGCGGGAAGAAAAAAGATGAAAACACCGGGGACCGCAAGACTGTGTCCGACCTGCTGTCCGATCCCGATGCTTTTGATGAATGGCTTGATCGGGACGAACCAATCAAACACCCCAAGGATGATCGCTTCGGCCACTACCAGAACGCCAGGCGGATAGCGCGAAAACTACTTGAACCTAACATAGGCACCATTGGACTCGTTGGCGAGTATGGTTGCGGAAAGTCTAGCATTCTCAATCTTGTTGAGCATTACTTGGACCACCCCGATGACATTGACAAGGCGTATCCAGATCCCGGTAACATGCGTATGCGTCCCAAGCATTTGGTCTGGTGTCGCATTGCATCTTGGGGCGTAGGGCAGGAGGATGTGCCATCGTTCATACTGCGGCAAGCGTTGAACAGGGCCGCCGATGCCTTGGATGTCGTGCCTTTCGCCAATCTTCCTGAATCGTATGGTCAGGCGCTCAAGGAGGTCCACACTGCGGGGGCCGTATTGGCGTCCTTGCTAAAGCAGGATGGTACGCCGGAGGATGTTCTGCGTAAGCTGGACACGGCGCTTCTGTGCGTGAACCGGCGGCTTGTCATTGCCTTGGAGGATATGGACCGAAATCCAGAATATGAGAAGGTCATGGCACAGCTATGCGCGCTGCTCGACCGGCTCAAGGACCTTGATAACATCACCTTCGTGGCTGCCTTTGGCCAAGAATCAATCCAGTCTAACGCACTGATCAAGGTCCTTGAGCATACTGAGTATGTGTCTGGCATGGATAAGCCTGCCGGGGCAGAACTCCTGGGCATTATTCGAAACCAATTTCTGAACGACTCAGATGTCACTCAGGCTGTCTCACATAAAGATCGTGAGTTTCAACTTGGATTCCGCGAGACCCCAAGATCGGATGGATTTATGTATGACCTGCTTGGCCTATTGGGGGTACCAAGGCGCCTGAAGCATGTCCTGCGTCGCTGCCGATTTGCGTGGGAAAGCCTCAAGGACGAGGTCGATTGCGATGACTTGCTGCTTGTTCATGTGCTCCGTGAATGCGTTCCCGAGGCTTATGCTTTTGTGTCGAATCATTTGGGCAGCCTGAGAACTGCTAAGAACTGGCCAAGTAGAAACGAATTGGCGTTGGACACGCCATCTGATGAAAGAAAACTTGCCGAGGGTTGGGAGCAAGCGACGGAAGAAATCACATGGGATGTCTCTGCGGCTAGAGAAGTCATCATGCGCTTGTTCCGGGTCGGAGAGGGCGAGGCCGGAACATGGCCTCAGTCCGTACGCATTGCACAACCGACGGACTACTGGGCTCGTCTGCACGCAGAAGAGATCGCGCCGGAAGAGATTCGTGATCAACATGTGTTGCGTGTAATTCGCGCTTGGCAGAACGGTGCAGACAACACCAAAGACAACGCCAAGACGCTTCCTGAATTGGTCCTGGAAAAAGAAGGCTTCGTTGAGAAGGTTGAGCAGTTCGGCGGGCTGTTGGACGGAAAGAAGGTGCGCAAACTTGCTTCCGACTATTTTACGCTCATCTTGCAGGGCCGTGGTGAGCGTCAACCGCATCGACCGCTGGAAAATCCGGAAGTCTACCCCGGTTTCATTGAACTGCGTAGGCTTGCCGCCGACAAATGCCAAGAAAATGAGGAGTGGCAAGATTGGATAGTTGGCTGTATAGCACAGGCACTCCAGACGGACCTTCGTTTCGCCAACGAACTATTCTGGTATTGGCTAAGTCCTTCAAAAAACCGCAGCCAACCAACTCCGGAAATAAGAAGTAAGGCCATACAGGCCTTCAACGACGCGTATCGTGGCAAGCCTGAAGTCCTTGCGAAAGCGCTTGACCCCGACTTTCCCCAAGGTCTTTCTCGCTTCTTGGTTGACTTTGACCGCCCGCAGAGTGGTGGAACGGGCTTTGAACCCGACGAATGGAAGCCTCTTGCGCAGACTATGCTTGATGCTGCGGCAATGGCCCCCGATAAGGTCGTTCCGCAACTGGCCTGTCTTCTAACCGAGCACCAGGATATCCCCGACGTTGGATGGCGCGCAAGTGTTGATGAGGAGCGGACGAAGGGCATTTTTGGCGACGACCTGGATCGTCTTGCCCGGACGCTGTTACGTGACCTGCAAACAGAACCAGAGTCCCCTCAGGCCCAAGCCTCGTTGGTGGCTGCTCGGGAGTTCGCGGAGAATTGGCTAAAGGAACATGGTGAGGAATGAGCGTAAGGAACATGTCGCGTTGGAATCCAGGCCGTAACGCGACGATGCGGGCGGGACGCCCGCGATAGGCATTCCCACGGAGGACCGTGGGAACGAGCGTGGCAAACCGTGGGAGGGGGGGGAGCAGGATGGACATAGTGGACACAGTGGCCGTCTCCGCTATCTGGCGGGGAATGTCTCAAGTGGGCCGTTGGGTGCCAATCAAGCGGTTGACGCCCCCGGGGCGCTACATCAACGTCATACCGCCGTTAATGGGGGCGCTGGTAAGACCGAGCCACCAGTCGATTAACTCGGGGCCGAAGAACATATAGAGCAAACCGCCCAGGGCCAGGTAGGGACCGAAGGGAAGGTAGTGGCCTTCGAGGGTGATCTCGTCATCGCTGCCGGCCGCTTCTTCGCCGGATTCGTCGTCCGTGGCTTCGTCGGCTTCGGGGGCCGGGCTTTCTTCCTTTTCACCGCGAAACCTGAAATAGGCGATCATGAGTCCGCCGACGATGCTGCCGGTGATGGCGCCGAGCATGAGGATGAGAAGGAAACCTTTCCAGCCGAAGAAAGCGCCGAGCATGGCAAGAAGTTTGGCGTCGCCGAAGCCCATGCCGGGTTTCTTCAGGAGCAGCACGGTGACGCGGTCGAGGGCGTAGAGGAAGCCGCCGCCGAGGGCCATGCCGATGACCGCGTTGATGGGATCGGTGACGCGGAGCATGCTGTCGGGATAGACCATGCCCACGAGAGCCAGGGCCAGGCCGATGGGAATGCCGGGGAAGGTGATCTCGTTGGGAATGGTCCAGTCGGCGAGGTCCTGGAAGGTGACGATGACCAGCGCGGCGCAAAGGGCCATGTAGACGGGGGTGGCGGCCACGTAGCCGAAGCGCAGGAAGACAAGCATGAAAAGCAGGCCGGTAAGGGCCTCGACGAGAGGGTATTGCCAACTGATGGATTTGCCGCAGTGTCGGCATTTGGCGCCGAGAATGAGCCAGGAGATGAGGGGGATGTTATCGTACCAGGCGATGGCGTTGCGGCATTTGGGACAACGCGACCGGGGGCTGACGACGGATTCGCCGGCAGGCCAGCGGCTGGCGCAAACGTTGCAGAAACTGCCCACGAGGCAGCCCAGTATGAACGACAGGGCCATGGAAAAGGTATGCAGCGTGGCGAGGATATCGGATGAAGGCATGGCGTTTCCCTGCTGACGGTGGTCACAAGAATAGGCGCCGAAGTATACGAGGACACCGGACCGGGGTGCAAGGGAAGCGCAAAGGCTGCATGGTTGTGGCCGGGAATAACCGTCCACTCGGTCCACTACGTCCCTGGAAAAACGGGAGGCCGCCCCCCGGACCGTGGATTCGGGATGTGCCCACGGAAAAGGGTTCTATGCCTCGCGGGCGCAGACGCCGCCGCCCATGGCTCCGCTCGCCGCGGCGGGCCGGCGTTTGCCGTTTTGACCGTTGGCGGCGAAGATGCTCTGCCACTTGTTCTCGCGGGCGTAGTCGTAGAGCATGTCGAAAAAGGCGTGGTCTGTTACGGGGAAGGGCAATTTGCCCTTGAGCGCCCGGTCCGTGTTGGTGCGGTCGAAGTAGGCCTCGGTGGTGAGGTAAGGCTCATAATGGCGCAAACAGACTTTCGCCATGCGCTCCAGGGTAGAGTGCTCCTCGGTGATTTCGTTCACGAACTTGACCCGAACCTGGTGACCGTCGAGGCGTTTGTTGGCCCATTCGAGAAGGGATCGCTGCAAGATCGGTTTGGGATGGGTGAGGTGGTAGGTGTCCCCACTGGGGCCTTCCTCTTCGATGATATGCCACATGGCCGCCGCGGCCCAGTCCACGGGCACCAGGTTCTTGGTGCATTCGGGGTGAAGCGCCACGCGGAAAAAACCGTCCTTGAGGAGCCGGCCCGAGCGCGCGGCGTCCATGACCTTCAGGAATCCGTAGAAATTGAGGAATTGTGCAATTTTACCGCTGCCGCTTGCCCCCACGATGATGCTCGGCCGGAAAATGGCGCCATGCGCCGCGCCCGAATGAAAGGCCTGCTGGATCAACTTCTCGCTTTCCACCTTGGAGCGTTCATAGGCGTTGTTGAAGGACTGGTTCATGTCCAGCTCGGTCTCGCGGCAGACCCCGGTGCGGTCGCCACTGACGTAGGCCGTGCTCACGTGGTAGAAGGGAATGTCTTTTCCAGACACAAAAGCCAACATGTGCCGAACGCCGTTGACATTGGTGCGGCGGATCATCTCCTCCTGGCGGGGTTCGAAACTGACACTGGCCGCGCAATGAATAACCCGGCCGGTGCGTTCTCGAAGGGCTCCATAATCCTCGGGGGAAAGGCCCAGACCAGGCTCGGAAACATCGCCCAGCATGATCCGTATGCCGTCGAGATTCGCGTCGCCACAGACGAGGTTCACCACCTTTTGCAAACGACGTTTCGCGGCGGCCGGATTAGGATCACGCATGAGCGCGGAGACCCGGAACCCTCTTTTGCGTGCTTCCCGAAGAATCCACCCCCCCAGTATTCCCGTGGCGCCCGTAATAAAAACTTCCTTCGTGACGTCCACAGAACTCATCCACATGTCCTTTCGCGCCCCAAGCCGCCTTGGGTGCAGCCACCGACTTCTTGTTCCCAAAGGGATAGCATCAGTGTAAGTTGTTATACTGCGCGGGGTTAGACAGAGACATCCCACCAGCGGGGTTATTCTATCATGTTGTCCCATGGGATTCAACGTATCGTATTCACGGGGAGATTACCATTCAGAGCCTGCTTTGTCACATGCGCGGCTATCCCTGGGGCTCCCCCTCGCCATGACGACCTCTTGGTTACGGCCCGGTTGAACCATTGCACACCGCTCTGTGAGGGAGCTTCACTGAGATTCTCCGCCGCTTTCGCGGGGATGACGGTAAGATAGAAGCGGCGTCCAGCCGCTTTAAAGAGGCTGGAAGCCTCTTCTACCTTCCCGCGGAACCACGGCGGTGCTCCGTGGAGACGATTCCGGCCGGGCCGGGTTAAAGGAGCCAGCATGGTAATTCGGTCCGACTGGAAATCCCGGATACATTTTGGCATTATGCTGTTAAGCTTCCAGGATGGAGCGGTGTTGTCGGGTGTCGGCTTCGGTTCCATCGTCATGGGGAATGGGGAGTGGCGGATGAGAGACCGGGCTTCCTCAAACCAGAAAAGGTGTAATCATGAACCAGTACAATATCCTTCTTGATGGCGCGAAAATGCCGGACGCCTGGTACAACGTGGCAGCGGATTTGCCCACGCCCGTTCCCCCGCCATTGCATCCGGGGACCCATCAACCGCTTGGACCGGACGATCTCGCGGCGCTCTTTCCCATGAATCTCATTGAGCAGGAAATGAGCCAGGAACGGCACATTTCGATCCCGGGGGAAATCATGGACGCATACCGTCTGTGGCGTCCCACGCCGTTGCGCCGCGCCTACCGCCTCGAAAAGGCGCTCGATACACCCGCCAAAATCTATTACAAGAATGAAAGCGTGAGTCCCTCGGGCAGCCACAAGCTCAACACGGCGGTGGCCCAGGCGTATTACAACCAGGTCTCCGGGGTGGAAGCGCTTTCCACCGAGACGGGTGCCGGCCAGTGGGGCACGGCCCTCAGCATTGCCTGCAGCATGTTCGGCATGAAATGCTCGGTCTACATGGTAAAAGTGAGTTTCGAGCAAAAACCCTACCGCCGGACGCTCATGCAAACCTATGGCGCCGACGTGACGCCCAGCCCCAGTGACACCACGAACGCGGGCCGCGCTTTCCTTGAAAAGTACCCGGATTCGACGGGGTCTCTCGGCATGGCGATCAGCGAAGCCGTGGAGGTTGCCGCGACGAGCGGCGGCAAGATCAAATACAGTTTGGGGAGCGTGTTGAACCACGTGCTTTTGCATCAGACCATTATCGGCGAAGAGGCCAAGATGCAGATGGAAAGCGTGGGCGCCTATCCTGACGTGGTCATTGGCTGTTGCGGCGGCGGGTCGAATTTCGCGGGTATTGCCTTCCCCTACATGCAGGACAAGCTGACGCAGGGCAAGGATATCGACGTGGTCGCCGTGGAGCCCACGGCTTGCCCGACCCTTACGCGCGGCGTCTACGCCTATGATTTCGGTGACACGGGCGAACTCACGCCCCTCCTCATCCAATATACCTTGGGCCACAACTTCGTGCCACCGGCGATTCATGCCGGTGGGCTGCGCTACCACGGCGTCGCTTCCCTGGTGGCCCACCTGGTCAAGAGTGGCGATGTTCGGGCGGAGGCCTACCACCAAAACCCCGTGTTCGAGGCCGGCCTTACCTTTGCCCAGGCGGAGGGTATCGTGCCCGCGCCCGAGAGTTGTCACGCCATCAAGGCCGCCATCGACGCGGCACTGGCGTGCAGGGAATCGGGCGAAGGCAAGACGATTCTCTTCAACCTCAGTGGTCATGGCCACTTTGACATGAGCTCCTACGCGGCCTATTTCAGCGGCGGGCTGACGGACTATGATCTTGAGCAGAAGATCATCGAACAGGCCGTGGCCGAAGTGCCCAAGGTTTAGGGTTCAATGCGTGTTTCAATGGACCGCCCCGCATGGGCGGGGCGGTCTGGTGGAAGGGTAAAGCAGGTACTCCCGGGGGAGTGCCCAAATCAACCGGAAGGGGAAAAACAGCATGAAGAAGGCAGTGGCAGTGGGATTGGCCGTCCTCATGGCGGCCGCAATTACACCCGCATTCGCCGAGCTCCAGAACGTGGAAGTCGGTGGCGAGGTACGTGTGCGTTTCAACGCCATCCTCAATAACTACAACAAGCCCTTGGGTATGGTCATGAGGATCCCGGCAGGACGTATCCTGGGCCGGCCCGTGGGTATATTTAATGGCCCGCCGACTTTCAACGGCCCCGGCATTCTGAGCTTCTACTCCTGGGATTCCGATGGGGGCGACCTGAACTTCGTTGAGCAGCGAACCAAGCTCCACGTGAAGGCTGATTTCACCGACGAAGTCACCGCCTTCATCGAGTTCGACAGCTACGACATCTGGGGCGAGGACTTCCGTTCCAACTATGTTACCGGCGTGGACGGCCGCGCCGCTTCCGTGGATGATGTGGAGTTGAACCAGGCCTACATCGAGGCCCGTAACATGTGGGGCACGCCCCTCACGCTGCGGGTGGGCCGCCAGGAGCTTTCCTTCGGTGACCAGTGGCTTGTGGGACCGAAAGATTTCGGTCCGAATTTCGTGGGCCGTTCCTTCGACGCCGTCCGGCTCACCTACGCTGGTGATTCCTACAGCATTGATGCCTTCGCCAGCAAGCTGGCCGAAAACTTTGGTGACTTTGGCGACAACGACGTTGATTTTTACGGTGTCTACGCCAGTTGCACCGCCCTGGAAAACGTGACCTTCGATGTCTACTGGTTCCTCCTTCGCGACGACCGCCCCCTAAACGATACCGTGGGCACGCCCGCGCTGGAATGGGCCGAAAGTCTTCTCGGCGTTGACAATTATGACACCACCAATCTCAACACCGTGGGGTTCCGTGCCGCTGGTCATTACGCCGCCTTTGATTACTCCGTCCAGGGCGCGTACCAGTTTGGCGATGCAGGCCAGCAAGGTTTTGGTTTCAAGCCTTACCGTTACGGTGATGATGACGCCAAGTTCGACGTATTCGGCGCGAAGATTGTCCTGGGCTATACCTTCGACGCGCCCTGGGCACCCCGTATTCACGCCGATTACAGCTACTACGGCGGCGAGGACAACCGCGACATCACCCTTGGTGAATGGCTCAATCCCTTCCACAAGCCCCAGGCCAGCGTGAGCTTCAATCGGCTCTTCTCGAACCAGATGTACAACGGCAGTTTTGACCTGCATAACGATCTGTCAAACGTGCATATTTTCCGCATCGGCGGCATGGCCCACCCCAGGCCGAATCTCCACCTGATTCTCGACCTGACCTACTTCCTGGCGGACAAAACGTTTGACCGTCCCAGCCGCTTCGGTGTTTTCCCCTTCATGACGGACAACGCCGATGACAATCTGGGGTGGGCCGTGGATGTGGCCGGGATCTACAACTTCACGGAAGATCTCACCTTCTGGGCCCACTACAGCCTGCTCCTCGTGGACGACGGTCTGCAGGAAGGCAGCTTCAACGGTTGGAACGGTCTGCTCTTCGCCGGCGGCACCGACGACGACCCGGTCCACTACCTGAACTGCGAGTTCACGTTGAAGTTTTAAGCTGTAGCCAACGGTTAACACGCAACGCCCCCGGCCCACCCATGCGGACCGGGGCGTTGTCACTTTCAGCCCGGGAACTTGGCACGGCATAACCGGAACCAAGCTTCGTCTCCACGGAGCACCGTGGTTCCAGGGAAAAGCAGCAACCGTTCACGCTATGGGTCACGCTCCCGTGCGATCATGGGCGACGACAGCTCCACGCCACGGAGGAAATTATGTGGCGGTCCCTCTGAAAAAGGTCTTTTCGCGATTTCACACAGGCGCCCTGTCCCGTATTCTTGCCATTATCCGGCCCTGCCTGATAAGATCGGAAAGCAGAATCCCTGTTGTTTGAGACGTATTTTCGCTTTGTTCCAGCCCCCAGGGAGGAAGAGACATGCCCCTTTTTGTCTATGCCTGCGCGGATTGCCACGCGCACAGTGAGATACTGATTCGAGATGATTCGCCCCCTTTGTGCCCGGAGTGCGGGTCAAAGCGGCTTGAAAAACAAATGAGCCATTTCGCGCCTGTGAGTGGTTCACCGGGGAATGACGCGCCCGTGCCCTGCGGCGCGCCAAGCTGCTGCGCCGCCCAGGGGAGCTGCCCCTACAACTAACCACGGGCCGGGGTGTTTTTCCATGGGTCACCACAATCCCAGCGATCCCAAGCCGGCCTTGTCGCTGCGCCGCCAATTCATGGAGGCCCTGAAGCGGGCTCATCGCCGGCGGCCCGCGAGTTTCTACATGCTGGTGGTCACGCCCGTGGTGCTTTTCCTGGCCGTGGACCTGCTTGCCCACCGTGACGAACCCAGGCGCTTCGCCGCCGGGCTGATTCTGCTGGTGATCTTTTTCGGGGTGGTCCTGGTACGGGCCGTGATGGATATTTTCGAGATTGGACGAAAACATCTGCAGGAACAGCGCGACAGCTATCGCGACACCCTGGGCGATCATGACTTTATTTCCACGCTGACCAGGCCCAAAAAACCATCGGACAGGGAGGAGTGAGGACCGTGTGTGGGCGCGGTTCTCTTGCCGGAAGCATGCACATGACGGAATCGAAAGTGCGCGTATTGGCCATCGCACCCAACTGGCTGGGGGATGTGGCCATGTGTACCCCGGCGTTGAGGGCGTTGCGCACACGCTACCCCGATGCCCTTTTCAGCGTGGCCGGAAAGGCGGGGGCGTGTCAGTTGCTGGACGGGCTGCCCTGGATTGACCACCTTATCCCCGTGCCCTCGCAGCTTAGTTTGGGAAAATGCTCCCCCTCAGCCGGCGCCTTCGAACCCACGCCCGGGATTTGACGGTCATTTTCCCCCACTCCATCCGCGCCGCCCTGCTGGCCTGGCTTACCGGGTCGCGCCGACGGGTGGGCTATCGCCGCATGTGGCGTTCGCCCATGCTGACCGATGCCGTCCGGCCCCACATGGAGCATGGCAAAATCGTTCCGGTCTACATGGCCACGGAATACCTGGACCTCGTCGCGGGCCTTGGCTGCGAGGATGACGGGCGGGGCCTGGAACTGCACGCTCCGGAGGCGGACGTGGCGCGGGTGCAGGCGTTCCTGCCGGACAGCGGGCCGATTGTGGCGCTGGCGCCGGGGGCGGCCTTCGGGCCAAGCAAACGGTGGGCCCCCGAGCGTTTCGCCGCCGTGGCCGACGCGCTGCACGAACAACGGGGCGCCCATTGTATCCTGTTGACGGGGCCGGATGAGAAGGACACGCGGGACGCCGTGCTGCGGGCCGCGAAATACCCCCTGGTCCAGTGCCACACGAAGCAACCCACCATCGCCCGGCTGAAGGCCGTCCTTTCCAGGGTGGATCTGCTGGTGGGCAACGACAGCGGCCCCCGCCACGTGGCCGTGGCCTTCGGCAAGCCGGTGGTCTGCGTCATGGGTAGCACCTCCCCGCGCTATTCAGACGGCCCCTGGGAGAAGGGCGAAGTGGTTCGGATCGACGTGGACTGCGGCCCGTGCCAAGAGCCCGTATGCGCCACCGACCACCGCTGCATGACCGGCATCTCCGTCGAGCGGGTCCTCGAAGCCGCGCTTCGGCACCTGCCCGACTAACCCTGTTCGGTAGACATGGCCTTCGGAGTGCGGCGGCAGACCGCCGCACTCCCTGCAAAAACTACCGGAATAATCAGTCGGCGTGAAAGACTTCCGTGAGCGGCTTGACCACGGGAGAATTGTCCGGGTTGGAATCCATGATGTCCTTCATGTGAGCCCACCACTTCTTCATGATGTCATGCTTCGGCAGGTCGTCCGCCGTATTATCGTCGCTCAATTCCTGGTAGCCGTAGAGCACGAGGGTCTCGGGGTCGAGGAAAATGGAGTAATTCGACACGCCGGCTTCCTTGAGCAACTGGGACAGCTCCGGCCAGATTTCGTCGTGGCGCTTCTTGTATTCCTCTTCAAACCCCGGCTTGAGCTGCATGGTAAATGCATTGCGGATCATGACGTTCTCCTCCCGGCATGCGCGCCGATTGTCCGTGTAAAGGTGCGTGCCCGGATGGTAGCACGAAGGCGCCCCCCATATCATGCGACCGCCGCCGGCGGCTGTTGGCGATGAAAGATGGGACGCTTTTCGGGGCGATCAGAAGCCCATCCATGCGAGGACAATTCCCAGCCATTCCTGGACCAGGGGCATGAAGAGCATGAAAACCTGTCCGAGCAGGACCCAGAGTATGTCGGCGGTTTCAAACATCAGGCTGATCCCTTCGGGCAGGATTGTTTGAACTGAAGTGTAATGGAGAAATCACGGTCGACGGGTTCGCCCGCGCTGTCAACCGAGTATTTGCCCCAGCCGCGGGGCGCGGTGATCGGCCGGCCCGTCTCCGGCCCGAACACGGTCTCCAACGTCGGCCCATCCGCCTCCGTCTTACCTTCGACGAGATCGATGGTGGCACGGCGATAACTTTCCGCCGAGAGACGGGTGGGCGCGTCGGCGTGGGACACCATCCGGCTTTCGAGGCGAATCGTTTTCTTCGCCGCGTTGTAGAAGACATCGAGTAAACGCGCTTCCTGGGGCATGTCAATGAGCGATGATGTTTCGATTTCCACGTAGGGGAAAGTACCACGCACGAGCGATACGAAGTTGCGGTGTTCGTGACCCGCGAGGTGGGCAATCACGTTGCCCTGGCTGGAAAGAAAGGCGCGGAATTCAAAAGCCTTTACCGTGTCGCCCGGATAGGGCTTGTTGAAACTCTGCGCGGGGTGGTGCGACACCATGATGACATACTCGCCCGCGGCCCTGGCGGCCTTTACCTCGGGAACAACGAACGATTCAAATTGTTCGCGGGTCATGACACCGTAGTCCACGGGGATCCCGAAGGGCAGGTCCGGCGCCACGGTGTTCATGACGATGAGCCGAACGGGCACATCCGAAACGGGGCGCACGGTGTAGCGCACGGTGCCCGCGGCCCGGTTTGCCGCCGTGAAGCCATGTCCGACGGGCGAAGATGTCGTGTCAAAAAAGGCCTCCACGAAGCTTGCGTCCGAAAGGAAATGACGCCGGGTATCGGGCGTGACGGGGCCCGCGGGAAGATCATCCAGAAGCAGTTGAAGCGTCACCGGATCGATGGGCTCCTCCCGCGCCTCGATGACGGCCGGGCTCACGTCCACCGTGGGCCAGAGCGAGGCGAGGGGCGGCGAGGTGTCGTAGAGCCCCAGGAACCAGGCCGCCGGGGGCAACATGGGCGCGCGCCACTGCGCGGGATACGCTTCATCGCGCTGGATGCCGAAATTACCCACGGCCAGGCCGTCATGGTTGCCATGCACGGCGTACCAGGGAATCCCCGGCGCCAGGCCCACCGCGGCATAAGGCAGCTTCGGGTTATCCTCGGCGGGCATGTCCCGCAACGCGCCGTCCTCCCGGCCCGAATCGGTAAGAACGGTTTGACCATCCATCACGTCGATGAACCAGCGTAACTCGTTAAACTGAGCGTTGTCCGTCAAGTCACCCGTGACGAGGACAAAGTCCAGGGGACGCTCTTCTTCGTGGATCGTGTTAAAGCGCTGAAGCGTGGCGTCCAGCACCTGCGCCGTGTAACCATCCTGCGGTCGCCAGGCTGGTGCCAGGAAAGGGTCAAGACGCACCGCCCGCGCCGGACTCTCTTCGTCCAGCAGGTGTGTATCGGAGACAACCCCCAGCCGCAACCAGTGAATCTCCCCCTGCTGTACCGTTCCCGGGAACGATTGAATTTGCACGGGACAACCCGACAATACCAGCGCCAACAACGACAATAACAACCCACCTCGCATTCCGCGGTTCCTCCCTTTCTCCGTGGATATAATGCCCCGGCAACCCGGGGTGGTGCAAACTGGCGTGAGCGTTGCTCCTATTGGCGCAGCAACTCGTGAAGGGTTGCCCATTTCGGTTCATCCGGGTAAAGCGCCTCTTCCCCCCCTCATTTCAAACGTTGAGCGAGAGCATTCCCCTACCCGGACGAGCGATGAACAGGCACGACGCGTGGGGGTGGCCATTGGGGAATACGGCGCACCTCGAAAAGGGGGGCAATGTGTTCACCATTTCGGTGGGGGTTGACGTATTCCCAAACCACGGTCTTGTCCGGCGTGACCTCGAAAGCGCGGCCCTGGGTGGATGCGGTGATGAGGGTGTTGCCGTTGGCAAGACGGGCGCACACACCGCCTACCTGGCTGTTAAAGGAGGATGGCGGCGTGCCTTCGTAGATCCAGGCGATTTCCCGTGTGAAAGGATTAATCTCCAGGATACGGGAGTAGCCTTTGTTGCCACGGTTATCGAAAATAAGAAGGTTGCCGTTGGCCAGGGGACGTGGATCGTGCTGACGCCGCCACATGCCGCTCAAGGTCCACTCAACGCGCACGGCCTTCGGGTCGATGACGAGGATCGTATCAATATCGCGGCAGGACAGAAGAATGTTTCCTTTCTTGAAAGCCGGCGCACGATCGGCCCACCTGCCATCGAGCACGTGGATCTTATTGGTGTGCAGGTAAGGACGGTTCCCGCCGTAGCACTGAAGCAGGGGCGCGCAGGCTGAGTTCAGGATGGCGTGGACGATGGAAATACGGCCCTGCTCCTCACCGGTTGCCGACAGGGTGACGATGAAATCGTCGTCGGGAGTGGTGTTTCCCTGCTGCTCGGTCCGCGCCAATACAAAAATGCGCCCATCGGGCTGGATTTGCAGGTCGTGGTGCGCGGGAAGCCACTTGGCCCATACCAGCCTTGAGGCCCGATCGATGCGAAAAACACCACAGCCCTTCTGGATGAAGAGCAAGCCGCCATCGGCCAGCGGCTCCGCCCGACTCCAGTAGTTCCAGCCTTTGCGCCGCGCCCGAAAGGCGAATGACGGTATCTTTTCGAGGGGTATATCCACCCACGGGTCAAAAGCCCACTCGTGGATGAGTTTCCCGTCCGCGTCGAGTACGGACGCGCCCAGCCGGTGCGATGAAAGCACCAGGTTTACTCCCGGTTGCGTACGGGATGGATCGTGGAGCAGGACCCCCGTCTCGGCGGGCGCGGGCACGTATCCCCCCGCATAGCCCAAGGCATCCAGCCGCTCCAGGGCCTCGAGATCCGCGAAGGCGTCGTCGAGTTCATCGGCGTGGGACGTGGTGAAAAGGGCCAAAAGGCAGAGGCACACGAGTATGACCCGCGTCACCCCGCACAGGGTTACCGGGAAAGGGACGGGCACGGCACGGCACGAACGGACAGGGACAACGGGCGTTCGTCCGTGCTCGTCCATGCAGGTCCGTGTCCGTCCGTGTACGGTCATGGTCTCCTAAAACGCGTCGGAGATATCCAGCGCTGCTTCCGAGTCCCCGCCGTCGCGAGAGGAAATGTGGGGGCCGGTCTGCATTTCAGCGTAACTTTGGCCGGGGCCCACCATGGGGTACACGAAAGCAAACTTGTCCACGCGGACCTCCAGGAAGGCCGGGCCTTCAAAGGAAACAAAGGCCTTCAACGCCTCACTCAGATCCTCGCGCTCTTCCACGCGCCGGGCGAATTCAAAACCATCGGCCTTGGCCGCCATGACAAAGTCCTTCTTCCGCAGGGACTTGTCGGAACCGGAAAAACGCGATCCGAAGTACTTGCTTTGCCATTGCACCACCATGCCGTCGCCCAGGTTGTTGAGAAGCAGCACTTTCACGGGCACACCGTAGGTGGTGCATGTCTCCAACTCACCCAGGTTCATGCGGATGCTTCCGTCGCCGTCCACGTCGATCACAAGTTTTCCGGGCGCGCCGATCTGGGCACCGATGGCCGAGGGAAGACCGTAGCCCATGGTACCCATGCTTCCCGAGGTGAGCCACGTTCGCGGTCGTTTGAAATCAAGGTGCTGGGCGGCGAACATCTGGTGCTGACCGACGCCCGTTGTGATGATGGCGTCGCCTTGGGTGATCCTGTTCAGTTCCTCCAACACTTCCTGCGGCTGAATGAGCTCCGCGTCCCGATTGAAGTCCTGGGCATGATCCATCTTCAACTTCGCCACGTGCTTCAGCCAGGCGGCATGATTCGTTTCAATGTTTTTCCCGGCCTCCAGGAGATCGGTCAGCGCGGCCTTGGCATCGCCCACGTGATGCCAGTCCACGGCCTTGACCTTGCCGATCTCCGCGCCGTCAATATCGATGTGAGCAATCTTGGCGTTGGCGGCAAACTGATCGGGCACGCCGGCCACGCGGTCATCAAAGCGGGCGCCCACGGAAATAAGCAGGTCGCAGTCATCCACGGCATAATTCGCGTAGGCTGTGCCGTGCATGCCCAACATGTGCAGGCACAGCGGATCCGTGGTGTCCATCGCACCGATGCCCGTGAGGGTGGTGACCACGGGAATCTGAAAGGTACGTGCGAATTCGCGCAGTTCATCGCCGGCGTTGCTGTTGATCACCCCCCCGCCCACGTACAGGAGCGGACGCTTCGCCGCCTTCAGCATTTGGAAAAAACGTTTCGACTGCGCCTTAGAAACGCGACTTTCCTGAAGGGTTTCAAGACGCCGGTAATATCCGCGCAGGGGAATCAGCCCCTCTCCGCGAAAGATGCCCACGTGATTCTGGACATCTTTCGGAACATCAATGACAACGGGCCCCGGTCTTCCACTGCGCGCAATGTGAAAGGCCGTACGCACCGTGGCCTCGAGCTCACTTTCGTCCTTCACCAGGAAAACATGTTTCGCGCAGGCGCTCATGATATTGAACACCGGGGCCTCCTGGAAAGCGTCGCTGCCCACGGCGGTACGTGCAACCTGACCACAAATCACAACGATAGGCACCGAGTCGGCCATGGCGTCCCGCACGGGCGTCACCGTGTTGGTCGCGCCGGGCCCGGAGGTCACCAGGGCCAACCCCACCTTGCCCGTCACCCGGGCATAGCCGGCGGCCATGAAACCCGCGCCCTGTTCATTCGCCGGCACCACCAGGTTGACAGGTTGCCCCTTGCACTCGTCGTTCCACTGAAACACGGCATCATAGGTGGGCAGGATGGCCCCGCCACTATATCCGAATATGGTATCCACGCCTTCGTCGTGAATCACCTGGATCATCATTTCCGCGCCGGTCATCTCTTGACCGGCCCGGGGGTGCTTCGTATTCTTTCCCTTGGACATTGCAATTTCTCCGTAATAACCACCGGGCCGGAAACGGCTCGGGTATCCTCCATATACAATAAACCGGGTTATGCAGCGTTTTTCATGAAAATGTTCTTCTCTTAACGTGTAGTCAACAAAACGGGCGCCGCTTTCGACATACGAAAGCGGCGCCCGGAATCAATCTCCAGCAAACGCGGGACCCTACTCGGGCTGCTCCGCGTCCGGCGCCGCCTCGTCGGCGGGCGCCTCGGTTACAGCAGACGGGGAGTCCTCCGCGGGCGTTTCCCCGGCGGGCGCTTCCTCCGCGGGCGTTTCCCCGGCGGGCGCTTCCTCCGCGGGCGTTTCCTCGACAGGCGCTTCCTCCGCAGACGTTTCCTCGACAGGCGCTTCCTCCGCGGCCTTGGCTTCCTCACGCGCCTTGGCATCCGCCACGGCCTGTTCCTGGCGCGCTTGCTCACCCGCGTTGACCACCGCCATCATTTCATGGGCCACGTCGGCAAGGCTCTTACCGGCCTGAATCATGCCGCCGGGAACCATGCCCTGCATGGCGCGCTGCACATCCACCGGCTCACTGGAGCCACTCGAAGTGCCGTGTTCTTCCATCATCTGGTTGTCCATATCGCGCTGAGCCTCGCGGATGCTCAGTCCGATCTTACGTTCTACCGCGCCAATGCTGATGACCTTAGCCACCACCTTGTCGCCTACCGAAAGGACTTCCTCCGGCTTCTGCACGCGGTCGTTGGAGAGTTCGCTCACGTGAATGAGGCCCTCGATCCCGTTTTCAAGACGTGCAAAGGCGCCAAAACTGACCAGCTTGGCGATCTCGACTTCCACGATGGTGCCCAGGGGCAACTTCTCCACCACGGCCATCCACGGGTCGGTTTCGAGCTGCTTGAGCCCCACGCTGATCTTTTCGACCTCGGGATCGATGCTGAGTACCTTGACCTCGATCTCCTGGCCCTTTTCGAGCATCTCCGAAGGGTGATTTACCTTTTTCGTCCAGGAGAGGTCGCTCACATGAAGCAAACCGTCGATGCCTTCTTCAATCTGCACAAAGGCACCGTAATCCGTAAGGTTGCGAACCACGCCCTTGATGATCGAGCCGACCGGATAGGTCTCCTGAAGCTGGCGCCAGGGATTGGGCTGCGTCTGCTTGATACCCAAGGCGATCTTCTCGGCCTCGGCGTCCACGCTCAGCACCATCACGTCCACTTCCTGATCCAGTTCGAGCATCTCGTTGGGGTGGCGCACACGGCGCGTCCAACTCATCTCGCTGACGTGAACCATGCCCTCGACACCTTCCTCGAGCTGCACGAAAGCGCCGTAATCCGTCATGCTCACCACCCGGCCCCGAATCACCGAACCCACGGAGTAGCGCTCAACCACGGACTTCCAGGGATTCTCGGTCATCTGCTTCAGCCCCAGGCTGATGCGCTCCGACTTGGGATCGAAGTTCAACACCATGACCTCGATTTCCTGGCCCACCTGGACAACCTGCGACGGGTGTTTTACCCGGCCCCAGCTCATATCCGTAACATGAAGCAGGCCGTCGATACCGCCCACATCCACGAAAGCGCCGAAATCGGTGATATTCTTGACCTCGCCCTTGAGCGCCTGGCCGATGGCGATGGTCTCCAAGAGCCGCGCCTTCTCGCCCGCACGCTGCTCTTCCAACAGCTTGCGGCGGCTCACCACCACGTTACGACGGCGCTTGGTCAACTTGATGATTTTCAGCTCCATCTTTTCACCGATGAAGCGTTCGAGATCACCGCTCGGACGGAAGGTAAGCTGGCTGGCCGGCATGAACGCATCAATGCCGATATCCACCTTGAGACCGCCCTTCACGCGTCGCGTGATCACGCCCTCGATGGTCCCGTCCTCCTCATAGATCGTCTGGATCTTTTCCCAATTCTTGATCCGATCAGCCTTGATCTTGGACAGGACGGGCATGCCCTGCTCATCTTCCGGTTCGTCGATATAGAAGTCGAAGGTTTCGCCCACTTTCAGTTCGCCCGGCTGCGAAAACTCCTGCGTGGAGACCACGCCCTCGCTCTTGTAACCGATGTCGACCAGGATCCGGTCGTCGCTGAGTTCGACAATGCGTACTTCGACGACCTCCCCTTCCTTGAAGTTCTGTACCGATTCCCCAAAGAGAGAGTCCATGCTCTCCGATGCGAGCTGTTCCTCCAGCTCGCGCTCCAGGTCATCCGTCCTGTTCTCCATCACCTCCGTCATCACCGATTCGTCCGTTGTTTGGGCCTCAAGTTGTTCACTCATTAGAAGTTACATGCTCCTTTGCATCATTGGATTTACCGTGCCCATGCCGCGATGAACCGACATGCCCCCGCTTGGTCATTCCACGCCCCTCTGCCCGCCGGAACAGGGAAGAAACACCAGGATTGCCCATGCGCGAGTGGACCGGCGTCGCGTCGCCGGGCACAGCATTCGCAAATCTTAGCAAACGGGGCGCTTCTCCGTCAAACCTCCTGCGAAAAAAACGCTCCCCTTTCCCTGTCCGGGACCAAAGCGGTATAATCGGGGTTTTCCCGAGACACTACGTTCCGAGACACTACGTTCCCCGGAGTACCCCCATTCCATGGCTCGCAAAAAAAAAGCCCGCGAAAGCGATATTGTCCGGCTGCCGGTTCTTCCCTTGAAGGACGCGGTGGTTTTCCCCCACATGGTGGTGCCCCTGCTGGTGGGACGTCCGGGTTCCCTGGCGGCCATGGACGAGAGCATCGCCACGGATCTGCCTCTTTTCCTGGTGACCCAGCGGGACGCCAGCCTGGAAGAACCGGGGGAGGATGACCTGCATACAATGGGCATGGCGTCCACGATTCTTCATACGCTCCGCATGCCCGACGGCACCACGAAGGTGGTGGTCGAGGGACTGGGCCGCGGCCGTGTGCGCCGTTTCATCTTTGGCGATGAGATGATTGAGGCGATTGTGGAGCGGGTGGATACGGTCAATGTCCAGGATGATGCCGCGCGGGGGCTGGTTCGTACCGCCCTCGCCCAGTTCGAGCAGTATGTCCGTTTGAGCCAGCGGGTCGCGCCCGAGATCGTCACCATGCTTCAGGGCATCACGGAGCAGGACGTGCTGGCCGATTCTCTCTGTGCCTACCTGCCGGTTCCGGTGCGGGAACGGCAGGAGATTCTTGAAGAACTGGACCTGGTTAAACGGCTGGAACGTATCACCGAGTTGCTCATGCGCGAAAATGAGCTGATGGAGATCGAGCAGAACGTGCGCGAGCGGGTGCGCGAGCAGATGGAACGGGGCCAGCGCGAACATTACCTGCACGAGCAGCTCAAGGTGATTCACCAGGAGCTGGGCAACCGCGAAGAGGGACTCGACGAGTTCAGCGAAATGCGGGAAATGATCCGCAAGGCCAAGATGCCCAAGGAGGTCATGGAGAAGGCCAACCGCGAATTCGCCCGGTACGAGCGCATGCCCATGATGAGTCCCGAGGGCGCGGTGATCCGGAATTACCTGGAGTGGCTGTGCGACATGCCCTGGCGGAAGCGGACCAAGGACGCCATCGACCTCAAGCAGGCCCGCACCGTGCTCGACGAGGACCATTACGGCCTGGACAAGGTGAAGGAACGCATCCTCGAATTTCTCGCGGTGCGCAAGCTGCGCAAGGACGCCAAGGGCCCCATCCTCTGCCTGGTGGGTCCGCCGGGCGTGGGCAAGACTTCCCTGGGCCAGTCGGTCGCCCGCGCCATGAAGCGGAAATTCGTTCGCGTATCCCTGGGAGGCGTGCGGGACGAGGCGGAAATCCGCGGCCACCGGCGTACCTACATCGGCGCCCTGCCGGGCCGCATCGTGCAGAACATCAAGAAGGTGGGGGTGCGCAATCCCCTGTTCATGCTCGACGAGATCGACAAGATGAACGCTGATTTCCGGGGCGATCCCTCTTCGGCCCTTCTCGAAGTGCTGGATCCCGCGCAGAACAAGGCCTTCAGCGATCACTTCCTGGAGGTGGACTTCGACCTCTCCGAGGTCTTCTTCGTGGCCACGGCGAATCACGAGAGCAACATCCCCCACGCGCTCCATGACCGCATGGAAATTGTACGCCTTTCCGGCTATACCATCCGGGAGAAAGAGCAGATAGCCCAGCTTTTCCTCGTACCCCGGCAAACGGAGGCCTGCGGCCTGGAAAAGGGGGATGTGGTCCTCACGGACGACGGGCTCGACACACTCATCCAGCGCTACACCCGCGAGGCGGGGGTGCGTGAGTTGGAGCGACAAATCGCGAATGTGTGCCGAAAAATAGCCCGCCGAAAGGTGGAGGAGGATCTGCAAGAGCCCGTTCGCGTGGACGCAACGCTGGTGCCGGACCTGCTGGGACCACCGCCCTTCAGCGGAGTCCGTTCCGAGGCGGAAGCCCGCGTGGGTGTCTCTATCGGCATGGCCTGGACGTCGGTGGGCGGCGATGTGCTCAACATCGAGACCAGTATCATGAGGGGCAAGGGTAAGCTTACGCTGACCGGACAGCTCGGCGATGTCATGAAGGAATCCGCCGAGGCCGCCTATACCTACCTGCGGGCCAACGCGGAAGCCTTGGGCCTGCCGGTCGATTTCCACAAGGAAAGCGATTTTCATGTTCATGTGCCCGAAGGCGCCGTGCCCAAGGACGGCCCCTCGGCGGGCGTGGCGATCCTCGTATCCATGCTTTCCGCCCTTACGGGCAAAGCCCCCCGGCCTTCCCTCTCCATGACCGGCGAGGTAACCCTGCGCGGCCGCGTGCTTCCCGTGGGCGGCATCAAGGAGAAAGTGCTGGCGGCACACCGGGCGGGCATCCGCAACATCCTGCTCCCGAAGGAGAACGAGAAGGATCTGCCCGAGATCCCCGAAGAAGTGCGCGACGATATTCAGTTCACGCTCATCGCCGATACGAGCGAAGCGCTGGCCGCCGCGTTCGAGTGATTCCCCGTGCAGATAAACTCCGCCAGATTCATCATCAGCGCGCTCAAGCGGGAACAGTACCCCCGCGACCGCCGACCTGAGTTTGCCTTCGTGGGACGCTCCAACGTGGGGAAATCCTCGTTGCAGAACGCCCTGCTGCGCCGTAAAGAGCTTGCCCGAACCAGTTCCACGCCGGGAAAAACACAGACCATCAACTTCTTCGACATCAACGGGGCTTTCTACTTCGTCGATTTGCCCGGCTATGGGTATGCCAAGGTTCCGAAATCGCTGAAGGATGCCTGGAACAAGGTGATGGTGGACTATCTGCGGGACCGGGAACCGCTGCGCATGGTGGCGGCCCTCGTGGACGCGCGCCACGCCCCCACCGAGCGCGACCACCACATGCTCCACTTGCTCGAGGAGGCCGAGGTGCCCACCCTGATCGTGGCCACCAAGGTGGACAAGCTCAAACGAAGCCAGCGCACCCGGCAATTGGCGCTCATCCGGCGCGAACTCGACATCGGCGAGGACGGGCTGGTGCTGCCCTTCTCGTCCGTCACCCGGGAAGGCGTCCGGGAACTTTGGCAAATCATTGAAGAGATGCTGTAAAGGGGGGACGGCCTTCGCGGTAACCATGTACGCCCGCAAGCGGCCTTTTCGAAACAGGGGCTCTTCATTGCGCGCCCTCGTTGGACCGCCTTCGATCCCGGTATGCCGTATGCAGAAACCGCCGTGCGGTGCGATTGCAACACCACCCCTGCCACGTGAATCCACGGGAAAGGTCAAGGTGTGGTCCCTGTCCTGGAATCCCGCTTTCGCGGGGACAACGTTTTGGCATAAACATCACACCAGGGTCGCCGTCGCCCCTTTTCCCAGGGCTATACCTGCACCAGGTCGATATTCGGGTTGACCATGAAGCGTTCAATAAGTTGATCCCGAACCTCGATCATCTTCGCGCCGGAAGTGAGTAACTCCCGCATGTTCAATTCGATGGTCTCCGTTCCGGGCACATGGCGCAGGGTCGCGCCGGAAAGCTTTTTCGCGACGGCGGGGTACTGGCGGGCCAGTTCCTTGGGCCTGCCGTGCTCGTCGAAAAAGCCCTGGTAGCGGGTGGGGTCCCTGGCCTCCACGGTGTCCTGCATGGACCAGGTGAGCCAGCCCGAACAGCAGGACGCGGCGGTGCGTTCGATGGTCTCCAGGGTCCACCGCGCCTGGTCTTCCTGGCTGACATAGGGCAATTGGTTGCCCCAGAAGACAGGCGGCGTGCCGCCGCCGTAACACCCGAACTCCTCCAGGCATACAGGTTTGCCGGCATAACAGAAGCGCAACGAAGCAATCTGAAAGGCCATGGCCCGCTCGAAATTCTCCGGGGCTTCGAAGGGGTACATGCCGGGGATATACGGGTACCAGTGCAGGGCAATGTAGTCGAGGAAGGGCGCGATCTTGTGGGGCATGAAACCGAAATAGCGCTCCGGCGTGCCGCCGTCCAGGGGCACCGTGCCGGGATGGAGCCCAATGGTGACGAGTTGCCTGGGCGCCACGGCCTTGATGGCCTCGGCACAGCGCTTGCAGAAATCCACGGCGATAATATCACGGAGTTGCTGGAACTCCCATATGAGCGGGCTGCCGAGGCGGTTTTCGTTGGGCGGCACATCAAGGTCACCCCAGGAGCCGGCGGGCATCTCGCCCTTCATGGCGTCCTTCATGGCCTGCTCGGAACCGAACCTGGCCTTGAGGTGGTCGTTCCAGCGCTTGCGGATGCTTGGCGCGTCCCAGCCCATGTAAGGCTCATTAAGCAGGTCGTAAGCGTACACGGTCGGATCGTCGCCCAGGGCGCCCGCGAAACGGCCCCAGAACGCCGTCAGTTCCCGGAGCCATTTCGCGTTGGCGAAATACTCGCCGCGATCCGTGAGGAGCGCCTTGATCCATTCGGGCGTCCCCTCCCACGCGCAAGGCCCCTCGAAGTTGACGCGCATGTCGTGGCGCGCGGCGATCTCAAGCAGTTTCCGGCATTTGGCCATGCTTTCACGAGGGATCGCGCCCGGTTCCGGCATGAAGCTGGAAAAACTCAGAAAGATACGTACCGCGTTGACGCCGATTTCCTGCATCTTGGCGAAATGGGCGGCCACGCGATTCTCGTCGAAACGCTGCCAGACCTTGGGCGCCCAGCCGGCCTCCGGATCAAAATAGTTGCACCCCATGGGATGCCACGGCGTACCATGCTCGCCGTGGCTGAAGTTCCAGTTATCCTTCGCGATGCGTATGAAGCCGGTCACGGTGTCCTCCTCTCCGGTGCGTATCATCCCCGACCCCACGGCCACCATGCCCTGCAACATCTGGCGGCGAGTCAAAGACATTTGCGAAATCAAGGATTTTCTTCCGTGCCATCCGCGGGGCCCCGTTCGGTCACTGGACAGCGTGACGGTCTCGCTGAAAATGGGCTTTTCACCAGGAGTACTCCCGGCCGTGATCAAGTTCCAATCCCGATTGTCTTCACCCATGTCCGTGCCCGCTTTGCTCCCGTGTTCGTGGGAAACGGCGCGGACACGGACCGACGTCCTTCACCACGAAGCACGGCCGCATTGATTCGACCGTCCCCCCCACGTCAAAACTGCCCAATCAGCTTAACACATGTCCCATGCGGCGGTCGTGCTGAAAAACGCCTCTTCGCAAACGGAACCTGGGTCGCTTCGTGAAATCCCGGGGGGCGCCGCCGTACAATGGGGCGCCCATGTCAACTCTATCGGCAAAATCACTTGAAGTCCCTCGTGCCCGTTGGGAAGAGGGACTGGTGGCCCTGGCGGGCGTTTTGGCGCTGGTGCTTGGTGCCGCGAACCTGGGCGTGCCCAGCCTCTGGCATGATGAACTGGTCCATGTGGAGGTCGCGCGGGCTTTCGCCGAACAGGGCCGTTTCGTCCTGCCGAGCGGGGTCTTCTACCCCAGTTCCATGGCCTACAACGCCGTTCTTGGGGGCTTCATCGCTTTTTGGGGGGATAACGCCGCGGCGGTTCGGTTTCCCTCGGTACTTTTTTCGGCGCTGAATGTGGTGCTGGTCTACCGGTTGGCCCGGCGTCTCCTCGGCCGTGAAACGGCCCTCGTGGCGGCATTCGCCTTGGCCCTTTCCCCCTGGAGCGTGGCCTGGGCGCGGGAAGCCCGGCTGTACACTTTTCAAGTCACCATGTATCTTTTTTTCCTGTCGGCCCTCTGGCGGATGTTTGAGGCGGAAAACCGCCGCCCTGCCATCGTATCGGGCATGGGCGCCTTTTCGGCCTATGTGGCGGGTATGCTCGCTTCGTTTCATTCGATTTTGTTCTTGGCGGGACCGGGCGTATACGCCGGGGTGAGATGGATCGGTATTCGTCGGTTATATGGTAAATGGGTCGGTGTTGTGGTGGTTTTTAGCGGAATCGGACTACTGACGTTGGCGGCCCTGGCCCTCAATCCCAATGAGGCTGATCGCGCGGCGGTGTTCAGCACGGGCATCGGGGGCACCTTGGTCGATTTACAGCGTGCGGACCGGTACGCGTATTTCCGTTGGCTCAACCTTAATCTAAGCACCGGCGTGTTCCTCACGGTCTTGGCGGGGTCGGCGCTGGCGTGCCGCCAGGGTTGGCGGGGCGTGTTCGTGCTGTGCGCCTTCTGGGCTCCGGTGCTGGTGTTGACCTACCTCATCGGCTACCGGCGGGCCCGGTTCATGTTTTTCGCCTACCCGGTTTACTGCATGTTGTTCGCCCATGGGATTATGGGGCTGTTGGAGGGCGCCATGATCTTGCGGCGTCCGCGGGGCCGGTCCCGTATCGGCGGACTGCTTGCGGGGGGGCTGGCCCTGGGGTGCATCCTTTTCCTGGGGCGCCTGGGGGTTTCGCTTGTTCGGCTCACGGGCGACACGCTCGACGCGGCCTCGGGGGATTCCACCACCCTCGCGCGGCGGCATCCGCAATGGAAAAAGCCCTGCGCCTATGTGCGGGAACACCTGGGTGAAAATGCCGTGCTCACCACCACTTTCCTGCCCGTGTACTACTACGTGGGCCGGGTGGATGACTGGTTTCCCAACCGTTACAACGCCTGGGAGGTTCAGGAATCGGGCCTGGCGGGGTTGGATTCGCTGGAGGCGCTTCGTGCCTTTCTGGCCGCCCATCCGAAGGGGTACTTCCTTGCGGAACACTTCCGTTTCGAAATGTGGCGAGACCATCGCGATTTGCGTGACGTGTTGGGCAAAGAGGTCGCTTGGGTTCAGGCCCACATGAAGCGTTTGCCCGAGGCGAGCAGCGCGGATGTGAACGTATATGAATGGGACTTCACCGGCAAAGCCATCCCACCGGCACGGTAAAGGCATTTCCACCCTTCCCCTCCCCTGGAAAGGATCGAATGGTAGCGGCATCGGCGAAATTGAGGATCTTCCTGCGTGCCATCCTGTAAAGTGCGGAACATGACACCTGCGCCAGGCAAGAACGGCCACCGAATCCGGACCCGCCATGTATTTTTCGTGGCCGGGATACTTTTTGCCGGCGTACTGGTGTGGTACCTCGATCCCGCTATCGTTCTCACCGCCTTGCGGTCGGCGGCGCCGGGACCACTCGTGGTGACCGTGGCGCTTACCGGGGCCGGTTTCTGGATTAGGGCCTGGAAGTGGCGTTATGTTCTGGGCCGGGGCCGGCAAGCGGTGGGGCTTTTCTTCATCGCGAAAATGGCGGGGCACTGGTCCCCGGGGCGCATAGGCGAGTTGTCACCTCTTCTCTTGCGGCGCCATCGGAACACTCCTCTGGCCGCGTGGATCCTGGCCGACCGGGCCATTGAAATAAGCGCAACCCTGTTCTTCGGCCTCTTCGGCGTGGCGGCCATGGGATTGGTGTCCTGGTGGCTTGCGCTGCTTCTTGCCGCCGCGATGACGGGGGCGGGCGTGATCGTGGCGGGCGTGAAACTCCCCGAACGCACGGACCGCTTCGCACGGGTACTCCGTGTCCTGACACGGCTTCAGGGTGAGTTCCGGCAACTTGGCGCGAAGAGCCCGGTTATTCTCCTGACCACGAGCCTGGCCAAGGTGAGCGACATCCTGGGGGTCGTATTCCTTTGCCGTGCTTTCGGTTATCCCGTGTCCTTCGTGCTGGTGTGCGTGGCCCGGTGCGCGCACGCCATCGTGAGCGGCATCCCGGTGACGCCCGACGCAACGGGGATCCCCTTCGCCGCCGCGGGTTATTTTCTGCACACCCACGGCGGCATGCCGGTGGAGACGCTGGTGGCCGCTTTTGCCGTCGAAGTGGCCATCATCAATGCGGTCTTGTACCTGTCGTTTTTTGCGGGTATGCTCGACATGAGGCAGGCCGGTACGGAAAGAAAGGATGGTCATGACGATTCAGGACGGTGAAAAAACGGGGGTGCTCCTGGTAAACACGGGGTCGCCGGCCGCGCCCGGGGTGGCCGAGACGCGGGCCTATCTCCGCCGCTTTCTTTCCGATCCCCGCATCATCGACACGGCGGCCTGGAAACGTTGGCTCATCGTCCACTGCTTTATTCTTCCCTTCCGCCCCAAGCGCACGGCGGCGGCGTACCGGGCCATCTGGACGGAGCGGGGTTCTCCTCTCATCGCTTTCAGCGAGGATCTTCGCAAGGCCCTGGCCGCACGCCTGCCCGATCTTCCCATCGCCCTCGGCATGGCCTACGGCGAACCCGGCGTGGAGGACGCGCTCGACGGCCTCATCGACCAGAACGTGGACCGCATTGTGGTCGTGCCCATGTTCCCCCAGTACGCCTCGGCCACGACAGGTTCCGTCTCGGAGGCGGTGTACCGGTCGGCCGCCCGGCGGTGGAACGTGCCCGCCCTGTCCATCATGCCTCCTTTCCACCGGGACGCCGGGTTTCTCGATGCGTGGCAAGCCGTGGCGGGTCCCGCGCTGGAGACGTTTCGGCCCGACCATGTCCTTCTCAGTTTCCATGGCCTTCCCGAACGGCACATTTACAAGGGCGACCCCACGGGCGCGCACTGCCTCCGCCGAGAAGACTGTTGCGACGTTTCCGTTTCGGCGAACCACCGGTGTTACCGTCACCACTGCATGGAGACCGCCCGTGCCCTGGCGGAACGGCTGAAACTGGAAGCGAAGCGCTACACCATCACGTTTCAATCCCGGCTGGGACGCGAGCCCTGGCTGGGTCCCGCCACCGACCGGACCCTCGTGAAACTGGCCCAAAGCGGGGTGAAGCGCCTGGCCGTGCTCTCTCCCTCCTTCGTGACCGATTGCCTGGAAACCCTGGAGGAGATTGGTATCACGGGCAGGGCCACCTTCCTCGAACATGGCGGCCGGGACTTCCTCCTGGTGCCTTCGCTCAACGCCCATTCCCGCTGGGTTGACGCGCTGGCGCGGCTCATCGTGCGATGGTGAAAGATTTCCGCCACGGACTTGCCCCACTCCCCATCCGCCTCACCCGTCCGCCAGGTATTTGTATCGCAGGGTGTTTTCGCTGATGCCAAGGGCATTGGCGGTGGCGCGGTGTTGGCGGTGGTGGAGTTCCCAGGCGTGGCGGGCGTATCGGCGCTGGACTTCCTCCAGGGGACGGACGTCTTCGCGGGACGAGGGCAGGAGCACTTCGCCCTTTTGCCCTTCCTCTTCTTCAAGGACGCCAAGGGCCTGTTCTTCTTCCAGAACTTCCTTGATGGACAGATCGAGCAACGTGGCGCGGTCGATGAGTTTGATGAGTTGGCGCACATTGCCGGGCCAGGCGTATTCACGCAGCCGGGCGAAGTCGCGCTTGCTGAGTTTGCGCGTGCGGCCCTCCTCGGCAAGTATTTCGAGTCGTTCCGCGACGATGATGTCGATGTCAGCAACGCGGTCGCGCAGGGGAGGCACGTGGATCCGCAGGGTGGCCAAACGGTGGTAAAGGTCCGCACGAAAGAGGCCTTTCCGAATCATGCGGGGCAGGTCGCGGTGGGTCGCGGCGATGACACACACGTCCACCTCCTGCTCGTATTGATCCGCCCCTTCCGGCGTCACCCGTCCATCTTCCAGCACGCGAAGCAGTTTCGCCTGCACTTCCGGCGGCAATTCACCAATCTCGTCGAGAAAGAGGATGCCCCGGTGGGCCGCCACGAACTTCCCCTGCCGATCCCGCTCGGCCCCGGTGAAAGCGCCTTTCCGGTGACCGAAGAGATCGGAGTTGGCCAGGTTGGCGCTGCCTGCGTAAAGGGCGCAGTTCACCGCCACCATGGGCCCCATGGCGCGGGGGCTTCGCTCCCACAGCAGGTGCGCCACGTGTTCCTTCCCCGTGCCTGATTCCCCGGTGATGATGATGTGGCGGTTGGCGTCGGCGCACCGCTGTATGCGTTCCTTGAGCTGACGCACCGCGGGCGTGCCGCCGTGGAGCAGGTACTTGTAGCCCGTGCGGCGAAAGGCCTCGATGGCGACATGGTCGTCCTCGGTGAAGTCCTGTCGGGCGAGTTTCCCGATGCACCGCAAATAAGGGTCCCGGTCCTGGTACTTGAAGTACTGCGCCAGGGAGGCATCGATGAGATCGAGCCAATCGCTTTCTTCCTTGGAGCGTTCGGCGGGGCCTTTGTGCCCCGATACATGCCGGTCGTGCCAGGACAGTTCGACGAGCCATTGTCCTTCCCGGGTATGGGAAACGCCGAAATGCTCCGCCAGGGCGGCCGTGTTGGTGCCCGCATCCATGAAACGCGTGTGACACAGCCGGCCGAAGTTCTCCTCCTGATCGTCCGTGAAATAACCGCGCCCGCAGTGCCAATAGACCTTGACGCCGTTGTTTTGCACTGGTCTCAGCGCGGCGGCAAGGGCACCCCAGGGACACGTGACGCCCACGCCGCAGACGTGGATGCAGCCCGTCTGCTTGTCTTGAAGCGCGGTGAAGGTGTCGGCAATACCCCGGGCGCTGCTCACCCGCACTTCGGCACGGGGGTGTTTAAGGAGCACGGCCGCCGCCGCGCACGCGCCATCGACACCGTTGTAGGTGATCACGGTTACTTTGCTTTTGCGGGCCATGGCCGACTCCCCTGCGTGACGGTTGGTACAGCGAAAGCGCTTCATGTACGCATTTCCTGAGCATAGCACGCAACCCTTGAGAACTCCAAATAGCTGAAAATCTATTCTCCCCCAGCTTAAGTCGTTACCACACCATGGTTTAGCATCCTTCACCCTTTTGGCACGTCCCATGCTTAATAAATTACAGTGAAAGCAGCGGACGCCCCATGGGGCACAACACGACGGGAGACGGACACCATGGCAACCACGGGCCGGAAGTTTCTCAAGGTGAGCAAAGCACGGGGATTGACAATCAGCCAGCATGCGTTGGACCGGGTGCGGGAGTATTCGGGTTTTGGACTTACCCGCGGATTGGCCACCGTGCTCTTCCGGCACAGCCGCCACCTGCGCGCGGAACAGGTCATGCTGCTGGGGTATCGGCCGCGATACTGGGGACGCAAGGCGGAAGGCGAACCGACCTGGTACTTTTCATTTCGCATCTTCGGTGAGGAGATGCTGGCGGTGGTGGGTCAAGGGGAACAGCCGGGCGAGTACGTGTGGCTCACGACCTACGGGATCAACGAGCAGACCCGTCATTACCGTCTGGCAAACACGGATGCCGTGGCGGCGGCCTGAAGGGGGCACGCCGCCACGGCACGGGAATGGTGGGCACATGCTCTTCCCGTTGGAAAAGGGCAAACAACAAAGGAGCCGAACAAAACATGACCATGCAAACAAACGAACAAGAATACCTGCTCGGTGTCATTGAAACCGTTATCACTGGGTTACACCGCTCGGCACGTATCTTGCCCAGAGATCGGGTAGCATTCCATCGTGACCCGGAGAACCGGCGGGATCCCAACGCGGTGCGGGTTGAAAACAGCGAGGCGCTGCCCGTGGGCTACCTTCCCCGGCGGGTGGCAAGTTGGCTGGGACCATTGCTCGACCGTCGGGCGGTGGAAATCCGGGGAAAGGTCACGGACGACCGGCGGGTGCGCCATGGGCTGATACCGCTCGATCTCCGCTTACACCCGACCGCCGAAGGCCGGTCCATCCTGCAACAACGCGAGAATCCCGGGAACACGGCGGAAGCGTTCCACAATATGGTGCTGGCCACGTGGCGCATGGCGGATCAGTGGACGCTGCCGAAGGTCATTCGGGACGTGCATGAGCATCTCCTGGCCCTGCGGCAAGACGATGCGCTCCCGGAAACGCATATGCTTTTGGCCCTTTTCCCCTGGAAAGCCGCCGAAGCGTCAACGCGACGTAAAGCCCGCGCCCTGGAAGATCTGAAAGACATGCTCGCCAACGTGGTGTTGGGCGAAGCGCTTCACCATCACAACCTGACCCTTTTCCCGATCTACACGCCCAATGGACACGAAGCGGAATACCTCCTGCTGGCGGAGGCCCTCGCCACGGGAAACGCGGAGGTGCGCGAGATGTCGGAAAGCGGCAGCGTGCCGGAGTTGCTCCTGGCGAACCTGGGTGAAAAGCCCATCCTGGTGCCCGAGGGCGAGGTACTCACCGGGGAGAAGCAGAATCGGACGGTGAACATCACCGTCATGGTGCCCCCCCAAGAGGTACTGGTGCTTCCCGTGAGTTGCGTCGAACAGGGCCGGTGGCACCGTACGGGCTTGAAGTTCTCCACCACCCATTACGCCCCGCCCGAACTGCGCGCCTCGAAAAGCCGAAGCGTCAACCGGAGCCGAATGGCGTCCGGGGCCGTCCACTCCGACCAGGGGCGGGTCTGGGTAAACGTGGCCGAAACGCTTTCCTCGATGAACGTGAATTCCCCTACCGGCTCCCTCACGGAAGGCATGGACCGCACGGAAGACCGGCGTCGTGAATACCGCGAACGCCTGCGTCTGCCCAGTGCCGCGGCGGGCGTGCTGGCGGCAAGCGGTGACCGGGTCATGGGGGTGGATCTCTTTGATACCCCCCGCACGCTGGAAATGATCTGGCCCCGGTTGGCCGATGCCTACTTCTTCCAGGCATCCATGGCCCCGGGCGAAACACCGCCCACGTCCGAAACGACGGCGCGGGCCTTCCTGCGACAGCTTGCCAACGAGATCCGGCCCGTAAAGAAGCCCGTCGGCGACGGGGAAGAATTCATCATCGAAGGCGAAACCGTCAGCGGCAACGCCCTCTGGCACGACAACCGTCTTTGCCATCTCTCCGCCCACACGGTGAGAGCATGATGCGGCGTCACCAGGCCACGAGGCGGCGGAATTGACTTGAGCCCACGGCCGTGCCACGCTTCCATGGCGGTACGGGACGGGGTTCACGGCGGGGCCGGAACAGGAGAATACCATGATCAGTAATTCCGAGCCTCTTCAACGTTTGACCTTCGACACACAACGGTTGATGACCGACCATCCGCCGCTTTGGGGACATCCCAACAAGAAGGTGGTGTTTGACGTGAGCTGTCCGGCGGGGTGTTCTCATAAGGGGCGGTTGGTTTACAGCCGGTGGAAGGCCATGGCGCTGCCAAAGGAGATCGACTCGCGAAATACGGGCGGGCGGGTGGAGGCCCGCGAGGATGTTTACGATTACGCTCCGGTCCTGACGAATGCCAAGGGCGTTGAATGGCACGTCAACTTCGCCGACCCCCATCTCTTCGTGGCCTACCGTTCGCCGCTCCTGGCCCAGGATGAGATGCAGGTGTGTGAACATCCGGCCCTGGGGGCATTGAAAGAAGCGCTCCAGGCGGGGGGCCACGTGACGCTGACAGTCGAGCAGGGGATGCCCACGCCCGTCCTCGTGGCAGGGGTCGAACGAAGGTGCGCCATGGCAACCGGGCCGAATGCCGCCGAGGGCCGGCCCCGCGGACTGTACGGAAATCGCTTTGCCCAGGCCCCACCCGACGTGGTCCGGCGCGCCATCCGCAGCATTGATCCGCCCACCGTCACCAACCTCATCGCCATGGCGGCACCCGCCTGTGGTTATGGGAAATATGATCGTGAAACCATCGAAAACATCCTGGTGACCGCCTACACCGGCTTCGGAGCCGCCATGCTGGAATCACGCCGCATGGCTGGGGAACCGTGCCCGGTAGCCGTTCATACGGGATTCTGGGGATGCGGCGCTTTCGGCGGCCATCGTGTCCTCATGGCCATGCTGCAAATCCTCGCCGCTCATTGGGCCGGTCTCGACCGCCTTGTTTTCCACACCTTCGACGCGGCGGGCACGGCCGCCCTGGACGAAGCCTGGAATCTGCTTGCCACGGAGATCGCCGGCAACATGCCCCAAACAACCAGGGAGCTGACTGATCGCCTTGCCCACATCGGTTTCGAGTGGGGCGTCAGTGACGGAAACTAACCCGACCCGCAAGTCCCGTGTTCGTCAACGTGCCGAAGAACAGCGTTCCCCGCGTCTTGCATGGCGAAAAAACGTGATCCGCCCGTAAAAGACCAGGATACTCCGAACCGGCTCCCCCACAAACGAGCCATGCGACAAGTCCGTGCCGACCGGTATTGGGTTCGCGATAGGCCAACGTCCCTCGTGAAAACGTTCTCGGGTGGCAGAAAAAACGGGATCCATGCCGCGGACCCCGGCCCCCCCGGCTCCGTCTTATTGGCTTCGCCCGGACAGGGAGCATTGTGTATACTGCGGGTCCATACATAACCTTGTTCGACACGCGGTCCCGTTCCGTGAAAAAGGATAGCGGCATGAGTGTAAACAACCATCTGGAAAACCGGACCTGGGCCTTCGAAGCCCTGCAGCACCTGAAGGACTTCGTGGATGACCCCGATTTCGAGGCGGACCGCGAGGAGGAACGTCTCCTCATCGAACGGAAGCGGAAGGAACTGCAGGATGGCCGCTACCGCGTGGTCTTCGTGGGCGCCTTCAACGTGGGCAAGTCCACGTTGATCAACGCTTTTCTGGGCGATGAGTACCTGCCCACGGTGCTGGAGGAATGCACGACCAAGATCACCCACGTGGTGCGGGGCGACGAGATGAAGGTGGTGCTGCGCCTGATCAATCCGGCGACGGTGTCGGAAATCGATGCGCTGAACCGCCTGCTGGAGGCCTATGGCACCGATGCCACGGTGAAACGCACGGAAATCGACAATGACTTGACCATCTTCTTCGAAAACTTCACGGTGCGGAAGGTCCGTCAGACACTGGCCGCCTTGGGCACGGTGAGCGCGGACGAGGATTTCCCGCAGATGCGGCCCCTGCGCGACAAGTTCGAGGAGATCCTGGTTTCGGTGCCCAGTGACCGGCTGGAGGAGGACATCGCCCTGGTGGATTCGCCGGGGGTTCACAGCATTTCGGAAACCCATTCGCGCATTGCCCAGGACATCATTCCCCACAGCCACCTGGTGGTGTGCCTGCTGGACAGCCAGAACGCGGGCAACGAGCACAACCGGGATTTCATCCAGGACGTGGTCGGCCAACGGCGGCGCCAGATGTTTTTCCTGGTTAACAAGTCCGACCAGCTCAACGAGGACGAGATCGATCCCACGGGGCACCGGGGACCGGCGAAGGATCTCTTCCGGGGGTTGGAGGGCATCGTGTCGAATCCCGAGCTGTTCTTCATGTCGAGCCTCTACGCGCTTTACGCGGCGCAACTGGGACGGCGGCTGAAACTGGATGATTTAGACAAGGACAACAAGGTCAAGATTCCCTTCGAGGTGCAACAGCGTCTTCGCGAGGCGGAGGACCCCGACGCGGCGGCCGCAGCGTATCTGCTGGAACAAAGCCGCTTCAATATCTTCCGGGATCGTCTACTGAGCTATCTTTACACGGAAAACCGCGAGGGCGCCGTCGTCGAGTCGGTATGCAGTTTCATCGAACGGCTGGCCTGGCGTTTTGCGCGACCCCTGGACGTGAAGCTCGACCTGGCCCGGAACGTGCCGCGCCTGGACGACCTGGAGGAGGAACGGGTTCGGCTGGAATCCGAGTTGGAAGAGGCACGGGAGCGTCTCGCGCACCTGACGGGGCAGTACGCGACCATGACCACCGGCGGCGACGTGGACGGCGCGCACTACCCCGGCTATGAGCGGGTGGTCGATACCTTGCTGGGGAAGGATTCGGTGCAGAAGCTTTTCCTGGGCCCCTTGCGCGCGTGGATCCAGGAGGGCGAAAACTACAAGAACGCCGTGCGCAACGATCTGAAGCCCCTGACCATGGGGCTGGAACGGCGCCTGGAGGCGTATTTGAAGCGCTTGAACGGCGAGATAAACAAGCAGGTCGATTTCGTGGAGCAACGCATCCTGGCCCACGCCGGCCCCGTGGGGGAGACCCTGCAAGCACTGGTGCTGGACAAGATCGAAGCGACGCGCTATCCCTTCGGGGGCATCCCCCTCGGGCTGAAAGGATCCTACGCGGCCTTTACCCTGTTGGGCGCCGTCGCGGGCGCGGGCATCCTCGCGGGCGCGGCCTATGGACTCCAGCGTTTCCCGGAGCAGTACGAGGCGGTGCGGGTACTCCTCACCGGCGGCGACGGGAACCTGGTGGCCTATATTCAGCAACCCTTCTCCCAGCCCCTGCTGGCGGGGGCGGGGGCCGCCGTGGGGGCCTTGGCCGGGGCGGTGCTGGGCTGGCTGGCGCGGGCCGTGACCAGCATGGGCGCCCGGAAACGTCAGTTGGCCAGGCGCGTTTGCGAACGAGTCGACCGCATGCTCCTGCGGGGGTATCGCGACGAGAAGGGCCGGGAGATCCCCTCGGTTCACCAGCAATACACGGAGCAACTCACGGCACGGCGGGAGGCCTATGGCGAAGCGCTGCTCGGGGGATGTGAAAAAGTGATCGACGACATCAACACGCGGCTGGCGGAAATCGCGGCCGAGGCCGAGGAAATCCGCCGGAAACAGGCGGATACCATCGCCCGGCTGGAACCGAAGGTGGAGCGTCTCAAGGAAGTGGCCGAACGATCCGCCGAAATCGTCCGGTTCTACAAGCCTGCGGGCGGCACGCCGCCCACGTTGCAGGTCCTGGACGAGGACGATGCGGACGTGGCGAGCGCGTAGGGAACCCTTCAGGCCATGGGGGGATGAATGTCGGGGCGCGCATTGGACGCGGCGGGGACGCCCGGATTTGGCATTCCCCCGGAGAACCGTGGGAAGGGGATACCTGTTGAAGAACACTTCTTACATGCCAAGAACGACCCTTTCCGCGGCGCCGATTCTGTGCCTTCTTTTCCTGGCCGTCGCGTCTCCGGCCTTCGCCGATAAGGAGTACCGCACGGTCAATGCGGGCACCTATGAAGTGGTGCTGCTGCGAAGCGGACGGGTTGACCTGGTGCTGCCTTCGGGAGGCTTCGCTTTCCACAATGCCCGGGCCGTGGCGCGCGTGGAAGGCAAGAAGGCCCGCCCCTTGCCGTTCACCGGAACGGCTTCCGCGCGGGTGCAATACAAAACACGCCTGGGGCAGGGGCACGGCTTTGTCGTTCAGGGGAAAAACGGCACGTGGCAACTCGACACCTACGCGACGAAACCGTTCTTTACCGTGCGGCTGATCTACACCAACCGGGGCAGGAAAACGATCACCCTGGACCTGCTTCAGCCCTGGACGGGGGAACTGGATCTTGGGCCGGGCAGCGACACAACGCCCGTACTGGCACAGCGAAACGGGGTGCCGGTCATCGCCACGGGGACAACATGGGCGAGCGACCATCATATTGCCCTGGTGAACCCGGCAACGGGCCGGGGGCTGATCGCGGGTTTCCTGGAGGAGGCGGCTGCGGAGACCACCCTCGAAGTGACGCGGGAGTTGAAGGGTAAGGAGAACGTTTTCGGCACGTTCACGGCGACAGTCCGCTTCGACCCGCCCCTGATCCTGGCGCCGGGGCAAAGCGTCGAAACGCCACGGCTTTATTTGGCGGTGGCGGAACCCGATATGCTGCTGGGCCTGGATCGTTTTGGTAAAGCCCTGGCCGTGGTGAATGGCGTTCGGGATGCGCGGCCTTTTGTGCCCCACGGGCTGGTACTGGCGAGTGGGAAGGACGCCGTGGAAGCCGGCCGGTGGCTCAAGAAGACCCTGGCGCCCTTCGGTTATGACACCCTGTGGGTGACACCGGACGCCGTGGATGAAGCCGGGGTGAAGGCACTGCACCACATGGGGCTGCGCGTGGGGATGACGATGGAAAAGGCCGGGTACGGCGGCGTGGCGCCCGATGCCCTGTACGTGGAGAACATCGCGCTCAAGCAGCGTCCGGTGCCCGCCTCGGTCTATTTCGCCGCGGACGGAACACCGTCGTCTTTGGGGCTGACCTGTGATGGCGTGGGGCTGGTGTTGCCGGATAAGGCGGACTGGCGCGCCGAGATGACCGCATGGGCGCGAAACTTCTACCTCATCCCCCATT
Source organism: Candidatus Hydrogenedentota bacterium (assembly GCA_024278275.1). Classification (GTDB taxonomy): domain Bacteria; phylum Hydrogenedentota; class Hydrogenedentia; order Hydrogenedentales; family JAJRTN01; genus JAJRTN01. The sequence continues at coordinate 13,785 of JAJRTN010000005.1, read as the reverse complement.
TGCTGCTGCCGCAATTCAATGCGGCGCCCCTTCGGCGCCCCGGGCTGCAAACCCGGCTCACCGCCATAGCCCTGCTTGGCGGTCCGGTGCGGGTGACGGGTGACCCGGCGGCCATGGATCGGAACGAGATCGACCTGTTGCGCCGGATGCTGCCCGTGGCGAAGCGGCCCGCGCGGCCCATGGATCTCTTCGAGAACCACGCCCCCCGCGTCTGGTCGCTGTCGCTGGGGGAGGCCCATCTCTTCGGGCTCTTCAACCTGGATGGCGATGAAGCCGTCGTGGTACCGGTATTCCTTGAAGCCGCCGGTCTCATGCCGGGGGCGTATTACACGGTCTATGATGGCTGGGGCCAACAATACCTGGGCACGGCGAAGGAGGTACTGCGCGTTTCCGTGCCGCCCGGCGGGGTGCGGCTGCTGTCACTTCGCCGCCTGGAGAACCGGCCCATGTTCCTGGCCAACAACGCCCATTTTGCCCAGGGGGCGATGGATGCGGAAGCGGCACGGTGGGACGCGGCCGCGAAGGGCATGGCGGGGGCCTTTGATGCCGTGGCGGAAACAGCGTACACCCTCACCTTCCTCGCGCCGGAAACACAGGCGGCGGGTCCCGCCAGGGTGTCCAGCGGAGAGCCTGTCATCACGCGGGAGGGCCGGGTTGTCCGGTTGCGCTTCACCCCCACCGAGACGGGCCTGCTCCGATGGAGCCTGCCGTTCACGCAGTAGAGTGCGCTTCAGCGCGCCGTTCCCCTCTTCCACACGGTCTTTCGTGCATTCCCATGGAAAACCATGGGAACGCGACAACAACCGATCTTTACCGCATGATGGTCCGCTGGGGACGTTGCGCGTCCTGGGGAGTGACCCCGGCCTGGTCGCGGCGGGCCTTCAGGACCTCCGGGTCGGCTCCACGGGTTTCGGCCTCGGCCAGCCATCCGGCCACGGGGGCCATGTTCTTCGCCGCGATAGCGATGTCAGCGAGCTTGAGCCAGGGTTCCGGACTGCCGGGATGGTCCTTTGCGGCCTGTTCGAGCATGGCCTGGGCGCGTTGGGCCTGGCCGAGCTTCAGGGCGATGTCGGCGAGCATGACCAGGGGCAGGGGCGCGTTGGGGACCATGCCGGCCCCATGGCGCAGGTAGGCCAGTGCCGGTTGCCACATCCCCGACGCGGCGCACTGCGCGGCCAACCCCTGCCATGCGTCCAGGCTCACCTCCGCGCCACTCCCCCACTCCTTCAGGAAGCCCGCCGTGTCATCCATGCGGGCACAGGTAAGCCCCATGCGGCTCCAAGCCTCGGGGTTCCCGGGAGCACGTTGAAGAACCAGGTCAAGCAGGTAGAAGGCTTCCATCACGCGACCGCGAATGGCCGCGCTTTCCGCCCGGGCCAATATCATCTCCACGCCACCCGGATCCTTCTTTCGCGCTTCCTGTTCGCGCTTGCGCAGATTCGCCAGTGCGGTGTTCATGGCTTCGAACTGCTTCAACGCGGGCGCAAGGGGGTGCTTCTCATCCTTCCCCACGACCGCCCGAAGCGCGGGCAGCGCGGTTTCAAAATCACCCAGCGACGCGTGCGCCATGGCCGCCCGCAGGGGGAAATCACCCGGCAGCGGACCGAGCGCTTCAGCGCGGTCAAAGTAGTCCAGGGCACGTTGCAGGGCCTCGCCGTTGGCGGCGCCCCTTGCACGCCCATCCATGAGGGCGCCCAACCGCAGCGTGGATTCCTGGTCCCAGGGGTCCGCCCGGAGAGCCTCCTCCAGCACGGCGATGGCCTCATCGGTTTGGCCCGTGTCCTGTAATACGGCCCCGAGAAGTTTCGCGCGCCGGGCATCCCCAGGCGTCAGTTCCAGGGCCTCTTGAAGTGGCGCTCGCGCCGCTTCAAGCAACCCTGACCGGGTGTTCGCGTCACGAATGGCGTTCGCGGCGCCCATGACGGCCCGCGCCTGGTAGGTGCGGTAAGCCGCCTGATTTTCCCGTACATCGGGGCCGGCCGCCTGGATCGTGTCCATGGGAAGCGTTCGCCCGGCCCACCAGGAGACGGGGTCAGTCATGGCGGAGGCCGTGCTGTTGGCAAAGTAGGCGGAGACCAGGACCGCCACGGCAACCGCGATACCGCCCCCCGTGCGCAGGGACGGGTTCTTCAACGCGTTGAGCAGGAAGGGGATGAGCAGCAGCAGCAGGGCCACGCCCAGCACCATGGGTGTCGCGTCCCCTTCACCCATTGACCAGTCGCCTGGTCCGGGCATGACCACGGCACAAAACAGGACGACGACCCCAATGATGGCCATGGGAATGGCGCCATGGGTCTTGAAGACGCCGCCCCCCCGCACAAAAAAACAGAGGACGATCAACAAGCCTGCGAGAGAAATGGCAAAGAAGGATGCCCCTGCGGCCATGATCAGCAACACAAGGGCCACCGCCAGCCAGCCATAGTGGGTGGTTTCACTTCGCAAGGCCCGAAGGATCGCCAGCATGGACAGGAGGCCGAAGGTGGCGGCCAACACGGCGGGACGGTCGGGAAGATAACAGACCACCTCGGCCAGGGGCGCGAAAACCACGAAGGCCGCCCCCGCCGATAGAGAGAGGAAGGGGGCGGTGCCCTTGGGCAAGAGAGCGCGGGCGAAGAGAAAAACAAGAACGCCGTTGAGGAGGTGGAGGAGGACGGTGAAGCCATGCAAGGCGATGGCGGGCGACGGCGGAAGGTTGTAGTTGAGTGCGTAACTCAGGAGCGTGAGAGGCGCGCCGGGCAGGAGAGGCGCGGCCTCGGGGAAGGCAACGACCCGGTGGAGCGCGGTGGAATCGACGAAGAGGGCCAGTTCCTCGCCGTGGAAGGGGATGGAGAAGGCCGGGGCGAAGACAATGGCGCCCAGGATGACGATAAGGAAGGCGCTGATCCAGACCTGCGCGGTCTCCGCGCCCTGGTCGCCCTGGATAACACTCGACGGTTTAACGGTTTGAGAGGTTTCGTCGCTCAACGGCTTGGGGCCTTCCTGTGACTCGGACGAAGTGTTGTGGATGGACCAGGGCCCACCCTACCTTCCCTTATTATGGCTTTCGCCGACGGGCGGCATCAAACGGCGTGGCCGCTTCCGCCGGGGACGGCGCAGGCGGGCGATGGTGAGACCCACGGCACCGGTGACAAAACACGCCAGCCCCACCCAGGCTGCGGGACGATTCAGGGTGCGGCACACGTGAATAACGGCGCTGTGCAGCACGTTCCGGGTGTTTTCCGCTTGGATGAATTGCCAGTTGCCGAAACGTCGCCGTGCGCCGGGAACGAGGCGAATCGTGCCCAGTTCGTTCATCTCGGACGACAAAAGGGTCAGGTCAAGGCGCACCTCGGGCGGTACGTCGGTACGATGGTAAACCAGCGGCGTGCCGTCGTCCAGCGCAATGGACGCGCCTTCTCGGAGAAACCGGCGTTCGCCATCCACCTCGACCACGGCTTCATAGACCGCCTTGTCTTCCGCCCGAATGATCAAGGCCCCGGCGAGGGCCTCGTCAAGACGCAGTTCCATACCGGCCACACGCCAGATCTCCCCGGCCGCGAACAAACGCGTACCCGACACGACGCCATCGGAAAACACGCGCACCCACGCCTCGTTGTAGCCGAAGGCCCGAACAAATACGACCGGCCCCGAACCCGTGGGACAACGGAAGAAGACACGCGGATCCGTGCCGTCGTTGGCGGGGATCCACACGTCTTCATGGGTGTCGCCGGTGGTGAATCGCAACCGAATGCAGGGCCGCCCCTGGGGATCGTGGTCGCCCGCCGCGTCAAATTGCATGAGCCGCGCCTCGCTTCCGTCGGAAAGGGTCAGTCCCGTTCCGGGGGTCAGGCTGGTGAAGTGCTGCTCCTTGTCACCGTCCCGGACCCGCCACTCGGCCAGGGTGCGCGGGTCATACGCCCTGGGCAGGGCCGCCCGCGCGGCGGCTTCGTCGGCGGACCAGGTCATTTGCACGATGGCCTCGCCACAACGGGTCCAGGTGGATTCAGCGAGTGCCACCGTTTCCCACGGGCCGGCCGCTGTTTCGCGGATGGAGACCCGCACGGCGGGTTGTCCGCCCGGTTCCGGCAACAGCCCCGTCCAGGGCCGGGAAGACACGAAGCGAAGGACACCCATGGACGTATTGGCGGTCTCCCCCACGCCGAGTTCCATGTCCTTTCCGACGCGGAGCGCATCGCGCGCCGGGTGGGTCTTCAGCACCTCGACGGCATTGAGACGGACATGGAAGGGCAGTTGAACCATGTCGTAGGTCCCATTGCGGTCAAGGCGGCGAAGGGCGACACGGGGATTGTCGAAAGGGATGGCCTCGGCGGGCAGACCATGAAGCGCGCCGAAACCGCGACGGCCGGTACTTTCACGGACCAGCACGCTCTCGGTGGCGCCCTCGGCGACCAAGAGATCCCCCTCGGCAAGACGCAATTGGCCCAACAGCAGCAGACCGCCGGCGAAAAGAACACCCAGGTAGAGCAAGGCCAAGAGCAAACGGGATGAAAGCCAATCCATCATGGCGTCAGTATGCCACGCATTTCGCCGTGAAGCACGTCATTGGTCGGGGGGGATGGGACTTATGGGACCTATGGAACCTATAGGAGCTGTGGGGACTGTGGAAGCCCATAGGTCCTATTCGTCCTATTCGTCCCATTGGTCCCATCAGAAGCCACTTACAAAAGACCGCCCCCTAACAATCCACCCAGGCGCGCTCCTTGGCGGATTGGCGTGCGCGCTCCATGATCCGCTGCACGTAGATACCCTGGGCGAGACCGGGATTACCGGGGGCGCCGTCCGCGACGGCCTGCAGGAAGTTCGCCAGGCAGGCCATGTGGACACGCATCCAGCCGATGCTGTTCTTGGGACTGGGAAAACCGTTGGCGGGCGCGGGGTAACGCTGGCCCACGTCGATGCGGGTCCAGCCGCGCACACCGCCCAGGGGCTGGTCCTCGGCGGTTGCATCGAAATACTCCAGAAAATGGGGCGCCATGCTGTTGAAACGGAGAGCGCCTTTCTCGCCGTGAATCTCCACGCGGAACTCGTCTTCCGTGCCCGTGGCGAGCTTGGTCGCTTCCAGGTGCCCCAATGCGCCGGACTTCATCCGGGCGAGCATCATGACGCAGTCCTCGGCATCCACCGTGACGCGGACACTGGGGTCGGCCACGCTGGGACGGTCGGGAAAGGCAATCTTGGTCTCGGCGAGAATAGTTTCGTAGTCCCCGAGCAGGTAATGAACGAGGTCGATAACGTGGGATCCCAAATCGGCGATGACTCCGCCGCCGGCCTCGGCGGAGAGCTTCCATTTGAGCGGGGCGTCAGGGTTCGCGCTGCCCGCGTGGAGATAGGCCGCGCGGAACTCCAGAACCCGCCCGAGCACCCCCTCGTCGAGGAGTTGTTTCGCCCGCATGATGGAGGAAAAGAAACGGTTCTGAAAGGTCATTTGCGCCGTGCCCCAGTATTCTTCCAGGGCCACACGGATTTCCTCCGCTTCCGCCAGGGTCGCGGTAATGGGCTTGTCGCAATAGATGTGCTTGCCCTGTTGCATGGCGGAAAGGACGGCGTCCTTGTGCAGGTGGTTCGGCGTGCAGATGTGGACAATGTCCACCTCGGGATTCTCCGTCACCTCGCGATAATCGGTGGTGGCGTGATCGGCCCCCACTTGCGTGCAGCCACGCTGGGCCGTTTCCATGCGGCTCGTGCAGACATGGGTGATCTTCGCCCGCAAGGGCACGGGGTCGTAAAAGAGGGGCAGATTGATGTAACCGTAGGCGTGTACCTTGCCGATGAAACCGAACCCGACAAAGCCTATGTTGTAGGTTTTCATGAAGGGTTACCTCTTTTGGGGGGAGCAGATGGCCCGGAAAAACGGATCAGGGGCGCCACGCGCACCGACACGGCAGGATCTGTTCAGACCGCCGATTGCCCCAGGACGACCACGCCGCCCACGGCGTGAAGCGACAGGGGCTTGGTAATCGAGAACGCGCCGCTCGCCCTGCTCGGGAAGATGTTTACCCGCCCCCCCGTTCCAACAGCCACCACGCCGTCATCAAGCACATTGAAGGGATCGGTTTCAATGCCTTGTCCTGCCGTGGTCGCATCGAGATTAACCCACACGATGGCCCGGTAACAGCCCAATTCCGGTGAGGAAGACCCGGCCAGGGTGGCGCGGATAAGCCAGTTCTGGGCGAAGAAATTATAATTCCCGTTACATTGGCAGTGCCGGGCCGGGGTGGGCGTGGACACGAACCAGCCCGTACAGTCCTCGCTGACGGTGACGGTTTCGATGAGTTGGGCGGGGGTGAGCACGCCCGAGGCCTTCAGTTCATAGTTGCGCCCCGCCCAATGGGTCTGCACAAAGGAAGCGCCGCCCGAGGTCGGGGTCGTCACCATGCTGCCGGTAAACTGGGTTGGCGGCGCGGGCCGCTGTGACGAGGGAAAAGAGGTGGGACATGACTGGGTGGAAGGTACGGTGGTCTGGAAGGTGGCCGTCGCCCCGGCGGTCAGCACATCCATGCCCAGGTGCATTTTCTGCGCGGCCACGCCCGCGAAGAAATCATCGCCCGGCACCACCTGGACCTGGTAGTCATTCTGGGAGATGTCCACCCGGTTCAGCATGTAGGAGCGAAATTGCGTCGGGGTCGTGGTGGCGCTCGCCGTGGGTTCCGGCACGGCATCCTGCACCACGCAGTTTTGGCTCTGCCCGAAAACAAGGGTGTTGGTAGCAACACGCGCCACCACTTTGGGGTCACTGATGAAATAGAAATACCCCGGATACCACGTAATTTTGGTCACCTGGTGCTGACTGCCCGTCAACGTGGTGGGTACGGAAAAACGTACAAGGTGCGTAACCGGCTCCGAAACCTGCCTGTAGTCGTCGGCGGTATCGTTCCCGTCATCATAGAGAAGGGTAACCTCGCATTGCGCAGCCATGGCAAACACGCCCATCAGAACGAGGACCATGCCCAGGGCACTCCATACACTCGCCCTGCTTGGCCGACACGATACCGTTTGCAATGTCATTGTACATCCCTTCCCCTGGCCACTACCGCGACCGACCCGTCACTCATCCAAAATACGAACTCCGTGAAATCATTGTAGCACGGGAGCGGGGATTTGAAAAGAACAATCCTTGACAAGAACAATCATTGATAAAGAATCATTGATGTGGGGACACGGTGCTGCTACCATGGTTCCCGGGTACGGTCTGAACGGTAATGGTTCCGCGACAGGGAAAGTGCGCCGATACGGAAGCAGTAGTGACGCGGCAACCTGGTGTACGGAAGTGTCTTTTGGGTGTACCCGGATTATCATGGTCACCCATGCTCCCGCTGATGGCGGTTTCTGAAAGATACGATCGGTTACGGCTGGTATTTATCCCGAAAGGAGCAAAAAAATGGCACGTATCCTCTTGGCCACCCACGACAGTGGGCTCTTTGAAATCATGGCGGCCGAGCTGTCGGGCCATGGTCACGAGGTGATATGGGCCGGTGACGGGCAGGATGCCTACGCGACCGCCGTGGACGAAACGCCGAACCTGGTCCTGTTGGACATGGCGCTCCCCGTGTTCAGCGGACCGGAGCTTTGCGCCATGCTGATGGAAGACCCGGATATTCCCGCGCACTTACCGATTCATCTGCTTACCGATGAGGCGATAGAACCCCACCTGTGCGAACGGGTGGGCGCGGCGGGCGTTTTCCCCAAGACACACGAGGCCCATCAATTGCGTGACCTGGTGGCGGCAATCACCCTGGAGGAGCCCTTCGCGCCGTAGGCTTGGGACACCTATGGGACCGATGGAACACCCGCAGGCAAGCTGGAGAATACCTGTCGCGGGCGTCCCGCCCACATGGCCCTAACGGATGACGATCTCCCTGTTCTTCTTCGATGATTCGTAGATGGCGTCGATGATTTTCTGGATGCGCAGGGATTCCCGGGGCTGCACGCGCACCGGTTTGTTCTGCTCCAGGCATTCGGTGAAGTGCCGAATCTCCATGCGATGTCCCTCTTGCGGGAGCAGGAGATCGAACTTCCTGCTGGTCAGGGAAGAATGATCGGCGCCATAGACACCCAGGGGGTTGGTGGCGATGCCGGCCTTGTCACCGAGAATCTGCACGTTGTGCGATGTTTCCGGGATGTTGGCCGCCCAGCACACCGTCACCTGCATGGTGATGCCCTTCTCGAAGCGGATGAGGGCCGTGGCGTAGTCTTCCACGTCGAATTGCCTGGGCGGGTAGGGCACGCCCCAGTCGCCGTTGAAGAAATCGGGCCGGTCGCCGAATATGCGGTAAACTTTACCCGATGCCGCGACGGGCTTGGGACAACCCATGAGCCAGACGCACAGGTCCATTACGTGGACACCGATGTCGATGAGCGGTCCGCCGAGGGATTCCCGCTTGATATGAAACTTACCCCATCCGGGAACCCCGCGCCGGCGCAGCATGGTGGCGCTGGCGGCGTAGATCTCGCCGAGTTCGCCGCGCTCGACCACTTCTTTCAGCTTCTCGTGGGGCGCCTCGAAACGCATGTGCTGGGCGACCATGAGGGTTCTTCCTTTTGCCTTGGCGGCGCGGATCATGGCCTCGCATTCCCGGGTGTTCATGGCCATGGGTTTTTCGACCAGGACATGGGCGCCGGCTTTGAGGGCGTCGATGGTAATGGGCGCGTGCCAGCGGTTCTGGGTGCATACGTCGATGATGTCGAAGTCGATTTCCCCGAGCATTTTCTGGTAGTTGAACCAGGGCTTGGCCCCGGGGAACATGTCGGCGCCTTTAATGGCCCGTTCGCGCACGATGTCGCAGATCCCCACGACCTCGACCCGACCCTCGCCTTCCAATTCCAGCCAATTGGACAGGTGGCAGGCATTGGCGATGCCTCCCGCTCCGATGAGGCCCACCTTGAACTTCTTGCTTGCCTTGGCCATGAAAACTGCTCCTTTCGCGGCATGAACCCGCCGCCTCACTGCTGTTGTGTTTCGCCTTCCGCAAGACGTGCGCGGCATGATAGACCATCGACCCGGCCCAATGCCAAGCCCTAAACGCGTCACCCGGCGCCGTCCGCTTCGAGGGCTTCCCCGATGGCGGCGCGCCGTTGAAGGAACAGACCGCTCCAGGCATTGAGTTGCTTGGGGGAAGGATTTCGAGGCATGGACGGAAGGCGCAATAACGCGCGTTGTTCGGGATCGGCCTTCGGCGCGGCGCGGAGCCTGTCGGCGAGGAGTTGGATGTAGTCGTAGTCTTCGAGACCATCGCGCAGGTGCTCCAGGCGAACCGTGCTCATAAGTCCTTCCGAGCCGGGATAGACCAGCGCCCCCGCGGCGATTCCGGGAAGACCGGCGGCCAGGTCCGCCAGGGTCACCGGACCACGCCAGGCACGGGACCAGGCGTTGACGCGACCGGCCAGGATCCCCTTGAAGCCGTGGCCCCAGCAGAGCCAGGGCGCGGCGCGGCTCTCGGCGGGATGGGCGCCCAAGGCCAACGAGGGGAAGCGATCTTGCTCCAGCAGCAGCCACGGCGACAGGGGCGTGGCACCGCGGGTTTCGGCCGCTTCGGGCTCGCCGGGGATGATCTCCGCGATCATGACGCGCCCGCCCCCCACGCTGTTGTTGATGCGCAAACGCAAGGCCTGGAAGGTCTTCTCGTACTTCAGCCGGCCCGTGGAGACGCTCATGCCGTAGGGAGTCGCCGGACCGCGGTGTTCCCACCGGATGGTGGCCTTGCCGAAGGTGCGCCCGTCATAAGCGGTCCGCACATCAAAGTCGGTGGCCTCGCCGCCTGCCTGCCAGATCACCGTAAGGGTCCGCGCCGTGACAGGCGCGGAATAGTGAATTCCCACAGTGACGGGTTCCTTTTCCGTGGGCGCGGCGGGACTTTTCCAGAGAGTGAACAAGCTCCCGTCGCAAATATCGGCGACGGACGGATCATCCAGGGTGGTCGGGGGTAGGAAACGCCCCGAATAGACCTCGCAGGAAACGGCCTTCGGCGTGGCGAAGGTGGTGAGGCCCACGCCGTTGGAGAGACGCGACACCAGGGAGGGCGAATAGCGCGCGAAAGGCAGTGCCCACCATTCGGCGTAATCGTCGAAAAAGGGATGGGGCTCCCCCGCAACCAGGCGGGGAATACGTTTGTCAGCCCGGTAGGCGCGAAAGTAATCCCGCCTGGCCTCAGGCCACCCCGTGCGAACCGGCGTATGGCCGAGGGCCAGGCAGGCGCGCTCCTCCCAGCCCCCTTTGGCGAGCCAACGCATCACGTCGTGCAGGAAGAACTGCATGGGGTCCTGCACCTGCCCAATGCCCGGCGCGGGAAAATGGCCGAGGGTGGCCCCGTCGAAACCGCCCAAATCAACCACGGCCATGGGGTGGGTCTCCATGACGTAGGCCAGGTGCGCCTGAAGCGTGGCCGGCTCCAGGAGCGCCCCGCCGTCGGTCAGGGAAAGGGCAATGCGCTCGCGCAGGAGGAAGTCGTAGAGGGGCTTCCACGCCTCCAGGTCGGTTTCACCCACGCCCAGGGTCCGTTTCATGGCGGCACGGTCCAGGCCGAAGAGGATCGGCAGACGCGGTGTTTCCGGGAGGGTGAAACCGAAAACACGGATCCGCACCTGGACCGACGCGACCCGTTTCCGGCCGTTCATGAGGTTGATGTCGTGGCGAAAACGACCCGGTGACGCCGTGCGCGGTATGTCGTAGCTAAGCCAGTAAACCGCCGTGTTCCCCGCGGGAAGGCTTCGCGGACGGGCGGGCACCAGGGCATCGAGGGAAACAGGTCGGCCCGGGGAGTCCGATGCGACGGGAACCGGAACGCGCACCCGGGGCGCGGGGATAGAATCATTGACCGGCGTAACCTCGACGGAAAGCTCCGTCAGGGCCTTCTTTCCCGCACGGACGAAGAGCAGAACCGACTCACCTTCGCCGAGGGCGGCCTCCACATCGGGGCGCTCCCCGGACTTCAGCACGCGCGGGTTGTCGCCAGGCACCACCGGCCTGGTGCCTTCGGAATCGAGCGGATCGATTAAGGAGGGGGCCAACCAGGCTTCCACGCCGGACGCGGTCAGCAGGGTGATCAGAAGCGCGGGCAACATGGCGCTCATTATCCTTGACGGGGTGAAGCGGGTTCAATCGAACCGGGTAATCGAACCGGGTAACCGGCATGCTTCGGAAATGGTTGCGCGGACTTTTGATTTACGGTAGATTGAGAACCCTTGAGAAAAAAACCGGGCATTTGAAAAAACGCCCTACGCCCATATGAAAGGCGGAAAGGATACGAGAAATGGCACAAGACAAAAAGGCTCCGGATGAATACTACATGCACCATTACCGTATTTTCCTGGATACGGCGGATATCGCCCAGGTTCGGGATGCCGTCAGCACGGGACTCATCGACGGCATCGCCACCAACCCGAACAAGGTGGCGCAAAGCGGCAAAAGCTACCGGCAGGTGATTGAGGAGATTCGGGAGGTCTTCGACGGCCCCATCGCGGTGCAGGCCATCGGCACGAGTACGGAAGAGGTGTGCGCGTGCGCACGGCGGCTTCATCAGCTCGACCCGCTGCTCGCGGTGAAGATAACCGCCAACCAGTACGGGTTGGCCGCCGTCAAGATACTCGTTCCCGAGGGTATCCGGACCAATGCCACGTTGATGTTCAACCCCACGCAGGCCCTGCTGGCGGCGCTGGCCGGTTCACCCTTTATCAGTCCCTTCATCGGCCGCGCACGGGACACCGGGCAGGATGGGATTGAAACCATCCGCCGCATGCGCCAACTGCTGGATGCCTTCGGCCTGGACAAGACCAACCTCATCGCGGCCAGCGTGAAGGACGTGGAGCAGGTTATCGGCGCCATTCTCGCCGGGGCCCACAGCGTGGCCATTCCCTTCAAGGTGTTCGAGGACATGTGCTCCCATCCCTTGACGACGACCGGACTCAATGCCTTCATCGAGGAATACAAGACGATTCCCGCAAGCTAGCCCTTTCCCGCCATGGATCGCTTCGACATAACAACGGGAATGGGGGCCGGGGTGGCGCACCACCGCGCGCCCTAACGCGTGGTCCCCTTCCCGCTGAAGTCATGCAGGGCGTCCCGCAAGCGGGCAAAACACGCTTCCATCCGGGGAACCTGGGCGGCCGTTTCGGACAACCGTCCTTCCCGCGCGGCCCGCTCTATTTCCTCGGCCACTTTCCGCAGGGCTTCCCCCCCGACCGTCGCGGCCGCACCTTTAACGGCGTGGGCTTCCCGTGCGACGCCTTGCTCCTCGCGGGCGCTGATCAGCTTCGCCAGGTTTTCCAGCCGCCCGGGCACATCGTCCAGGAAACTTTCCACGATCTCCAGGGCCAGTTCGCGGTCATCCATTACGCGTTTCATAAAGGCATCACGCTCAAAAACACAATCCTCAGCGACCTTTTCTTTCTCTTCCATGGCCAAACCTCCCTGTAATCGTTCATCACCTAACCCGAACAACCCGGATGGGGCTTCCCAAAACGACGAAAAAACCGGTTTCGCCTTTTGCCAGTGGCGTTAAACCCTGCTTCGTGAAGTTCATTGCTTACTTCCCATCCAGCACATCGCGGACCTTGCGCAGCAGGACGTCACGACGATAAGGTTTCTGGATCAGGGCGAGGGACTTGTCAAGCATGATGTTGGCGTTTATGACATTCATGCTGTAGCCGCTGGCGAAAAGCACGCGGGTTTCGGGATGGGTTTTTCCGATGTGTTCGGAGACGGCCTGACCGCCAAGCTTGGGCATGATGGCATCCAACAGGGCCAGGTCAATGTCATCGGCATGTTCATCGAAAACGCGGATCGCCTCCTCGCCGTCGCGGGCGGTCAACACGGTGTAACCCGCGCTTTCCAGGAACACCCGTGACAATTCCCGGATGGTCTCTTCATCCTCGGCCAGCAGGATGGTCTCGGTGCCGCCGGGCACGCTGCTTTCGGACCGGTCGCCGCCCTCGGTCTCGGCGGAATGTTCACTGTGAGGCAGGTAGATCTTGAAAGTCGTGCCCTTGCCCACCTCGCTGTAAACGTCGATCATGCCTTCGTGCTGTTTAACCAACCCATAGACCGTTGAGAGTCCCAACCCCGTGCCTTCGCCCACGCCCTTGGTGGTGAAAAAGGGCTCGAAGATGTTGGCGCGGGTTTTTTCGTCCATGCCACACCCCGTATCACTGACGCTCAGGAGTACGTACCACCCCGGCTTGACCCATGGATGGGTCTCGCAATACTCGTCGCCGATTTGAACGTTCTCGGTCTCGATGGTAATGGCCCCCCCCTCGGGCATGGCGTCGCGGGCATTGACGCACAGGTTCATGAGGATCTGCTCGATTTGGCCCGGATCAACACGCACCCTGCCGAGCTTGTGGCCCACCAATACGTTGAGGGTAATGTGTTCGCCAATGACCCGGCGAATCATTTTCAGCAGGTCGGACACCACGTCGTTCAAATCGACGTTTTTCATTTCCATCACCTGGCGACGGCTGAAGGCCAGCAGTTGCCGAACCAGCGTTGTGGCCCGGTGGCTCGCCTTCAGCATCTCCCTGACGGAATCGTAGGCGGAACTTTCCGGCTCCATCACATCCAACGCCAGTTCGCCATAGCCCAGGATGACCTGCAGCAGGTTGTTGAAATCATGGGCCACGCCCCCCGCCAGTTGCCCCACGGCCTCCATTTTCTGCGCCTGCTGAAACTGGGCCTCCAGCTTGACCTCCCGTGTAATGTCACGCTTGACGGCCACATAGTTGATCGTCACGCCCGACGCGTCGCGCACGGGCGAAATGGTCGCCTCCTCGGTGTAGTGCGTGCCGTCCTTCTTC
>JAJRTN010000053.1 GCA_024278275.1 Candidatus Hydrogenedentota bacterium | reverse complement strand
TCGTCGAAGCAACCGTCCTCGTCCGCCTTCTTCAGGCTCCCCTTCAAGCCACCTCCATAGAAATCAATCAATCAATAAAATCGGCTTTGGAATAAGGGGTTGAAAAGGTCGGTCCATATCAGGGTGGGCCTTGGCCCACCATAACGTTGCTTTTTCCACATGGCGGTCTCTCGTTATCAGGGTCCGGGCCTGGTGGGCCAAGGCCCACCAGGCCCTATGGAGGTGCCCACGATTAAACCATCAGTCCCTGGAAACGCACGAGCCCCCGGAGAAGCCCAAAGCCCCGGGCAAAATCGCGGCAGGTACTTATGAACATGAAATACGGCGTGTCCACCATTCGCCACCCGCCCGTAACGCGCCAGGCCAGGGGAAGGTGAAGCATGAAAAAGAGGACGAGGCCCGCGAGAAACAGGCCATTCAGTGAAGCAAACCCGGGGGAAGGAAGCCACCAGCCCACCACCCAGGTGAAGAAAAAAAGCGCCCATAGCATGAGCGCCACGACGGGTGCGGCCAGGGCGGCTCTTCCGGCATAGTGGTCGCCCGTGGCAGCGCGCCGGGGATGCTTGGCATAGAGTTTCATGCGCCAGTAGCCGTGCCGCATCTGGGCGGTGAGATAGGGTATCAGCGCCGTGGGGTGAAAGTGATCCACCACGGCCTCCGGCGCGAAGCAAAGCCGCCAACCCGCATCCTGTGCGCGATAGGCCAAATCGTTGTCCTCGCCGGACGCCGCCCGGAAAGCCGTATCGAAACCATTCAACGCGGTGAACACCTCCTTCCGGTACGCTACGTTAAAAGAGCCGAGAAAGTCCACTTCCTCGCCGAATCGGGCGTGGCGCATTCGGATTTCCCGGTGGATAAGGTGGGCGAGCAGGGACCCGGGATTGGCGATTCCGTAGGTTCCCCCCACGCCGCCCACGCCCTCCTCGAAGCGCGCCATGAGACGGTCGATCCAGTCCGTATGGGGGACACAGTCCGCGTCGGTGAAAACGATGAACGCGCCTTTGGCCAGGGCCGCGCCCCGATTGCGCGCGGCCGCGGGACCGGCCTTCTCCTGGCGCACATACTGTACGCCCGTCCTGTTTTCGGCCAGGGATGCCGTGGTGTCCGTGCTGCCGTCATCCACGACGATGACCTCCGTCGCGGGCCAGGTTTGTCGCAGGCAGGCATCGAGACAAAGACCGAGGGTGTCTGCGGCGTTGTGGGCCGGGACCACGATGGAGACGAGGGGCAGGGGGTCAGCCATGGCCGCCTCCCCGCGCGGACGCCACGCGGTCCACCATGGCCTTCACCGCGGCGACCAAGGGTTCCCGGGCCGGACGGTATTGCGCGGGAACGTCGGGGGGGTGGGCCACCGCCTCCGCCAGGTCGGCCATGTCCATGACCATGCGGCCCCAGCCCCGCCGGACGATGGCCTCGGCGATTTCTACCTGGTGGTTGTTCAAGTGCTCGCCGTGGCGCTTGAGCCGAGGCACAACGACAAGGGGCCGCTCCGCCCGGAGCGCGTCGAGGGCCGCCCCGATCCCGGCGTGGGCAACGATGACCCGCGCCTCCCGTTGCAGGGCCATCACCTCTTCATGGGAACGGAAATCGAAATGCTCGCAGTGCTTCGGAAGCACTTTGCTCATGCCCGTCTGCATGATGACCGGCTCGTCGTTTGAGGCGGCGATGGAGTCCATCGCCTTAACCAGCCGGTCGAAACCGAGGAACATGGTACCCAGGGTTACATAGATCATGCCGGTGGAGTCTCGTCGATGAGGCTGCCCGCGTAGCGCGCGCGGGGGCCGTAGGCACGCAGCAATTCGGGCCATTGCACGTAGAACTCGTCGGCCAGCCAATACATGAGCCGTCCCGTCATGGACGGGGTGACCACCTGCGCGCCGCACTCGATGTAGAGGACGGGGATCCGAAAAACCTTTCCCACCAGCACCACGGGAATGGCGATTTCCGCGCCCGTGGAGACAATGAGGCCGGGCCATTCCTTGTGGAAAATCCGCCAGGCCCGGAGCAGGTTGCGCAACAGGGCAAAGGGATTCCGCCCCATGTTGGGGACGAGGTAGGCCCGGGGGAGCACGCGGGTGGTCTCCGCGTCGTAGCAGAAATAGAACGTATCCTGCTCCGAAAAGGCCTCCGAGAGTTGAAGCATTTCGTTGAGATGTCCGCCATGGCTGCACGCCAGACAAATCGAGATACGTTTCGTGGCCGTTGGGTTGTCGGGCGCCATCCGTGGTCTCCAGTTTGTGGGCAGTCTTGTTATTGTAAGCCCGCCCACCCACCGGCGCAAGAGGGCCATACGAAATGGCGCATCGAAACGCGTCTCACACAGGCGGGCGGGGAGGGAAGCGGGAACTTGTTCCCGGCGGGGTTTGAAGGGCATTATGAGAGAAGACGAACCGAACGGAGTGTGTCCTGTGGGCACGAAGTACAGTCACGACGAAGGCGTTCGGGAGGCCCGGGAGGCGCGTCGAACCCCGTACCGCCGCATGGCCCGGCCCGGACGCGTTTCCCGCGGGGTCCGGGGTACCCTGTGGGTGGTCGGGCTCAGTCTCGTGGCGGTTTTGGCCGTCTTCATGACCACCCTCTATCAGCGGCCCGGTCCGGGACGTTTCACCCCGCGCCAGGGCGAGGCGGTGGTGGTGGAGAAGTCCGTGAGCGCCAGCGGTGCGTATCAACTTCGGCTTCGAATCGTGCCGGACGGTGTCGGGAGGGACGACACGGTCCACACGGTGGATAAGTCCGTGTGGGATCGGCTTGCCGCGGGTGATCGCGTGGCCGTATTGTATCGCCTTGATCGGCGCGCCAAGCGCGTGGTGGTGGTGGAAACGGGCCGGTTTGCGCTGCCGGGTGATTTACAGTAAACTCTTGTCAGAACAATGACTTACGGAGTTCATGCTTGAGGGCCTGGTGCCCGGATTACAAAGGATTATCATGCCGCTCAGTGCCGACGAAATGCGGGAGCTTTTCCGCGCCACGGTGATCGTTCGTAAGCCCACCTGGGGCATTGTGAAGGGATATCATGAGCTTCCCTATATATGCCTCGGAAGAGCCGCCGAATCCGACCGCGGCACGATGCAGGTGAAGGGGAAGGTCCAGGTATCCCCCCAATTCATCATCCGCCCCAAACACTGCGCCCCCAACTATGAAGAAATCTTCGGGGAAGACAACGTGGACGTGGCGCTGGTGGGACGCGTTTTCGGGTTCATGGGCTTTCCCGACAAGCCGGTGGATTGTACGTCGGAGTTGCTGGAGGTGAGTCACAGCAAGGAGCCCGTGGACCGCGTGCTGGCGGCCTGCCTGGACGGACTGGATCGGGCGGAAGACATTGCCACGGGCGTGATCATCGCGCCCGACACCCGTTATTACCCCGTCTCCGTGGAGCGGTTCATCGCCAGCGTGCTCCACGACGAGTTTTCTCTTTAATCCTCTTTCGTGTGGTTCGTGTTTTTCGTGGTTGAAAATGAATTGAAGTTTAACCACTGATGGCACGGATGGACACAGATACTTTCTTGAGCGTGAAGCACGAATCCCCCCCAAAAAAAGGAGTTAGGCCCATGAAGAGCGCCTATGAACTTGCCATGGAACGGCTCGAACGGGAGCAGGGGCCTTCCCGGAAACTCACGGACGAGCAGAAGGCCGCCATCGGCGAAATCGAGAGCAAATACCAGGCCCGTGTGGCTGAAACCAGGCTGGGCTACGAATCCCGGATCGCCGCGGCCGAGAGCTACGAGCAACTGAATCAGCTCCGTACCGAAATGGCCGGTGAGTTGCAACGGCTCGAATCGAAGTTCGAGGAAGACAAGGCCGCCGTCTGGAACGCGGGGTAAGCGCCGTCATGGGGCATGACACGGACGCTCGCCCATCCAAGCCCGGTTTCCCCCGGGGGAGATGGCCCGGAAGCGCCACCCGGGGCTGGTTGCTCCTGGGGGCGGTGTTGGCGTGCCTCCTTGTTTTGGCCGGCGTGGATCGCGGCCTCAAGGAAGCCCCCCACGGCGGCTTTTGTCCCGCCGATGCCTCCATGGTCGCCTTCACCGCGCAGTGGCCGGCCTTCTGGAGCCATGCCGAGGCGACCGACGTGGGGCGTGCGGCGGCGGAACCCTTGGGCAAACTGACCCACGAGGCCAGTCTGCCCGTCCTGCGGAGCACGGGCATCCGGCCCACGCCCGCACGATGGCGGCTCTGGCTGGGGCCCACGGTGCTCGCCGGTTGGCGCGGCGACGGTACCTGGGGCGTGTGCGTGCGTCCGGGCATCCTGGCCCGTATCGCCCACACCGCCAATTGCCTGGTCACGGGCCAACTGGGGTCGCGCCGTATTTACCGTTTGGCGCGCCGCCCCGGCGTGGCCGCAAAGGCGCAAATCTACTACGCCTGGCGCGAAGGCTTCCTGCTGGTATCCCCCAGCCGCGACTACCTGCTGGCCGCCCTGGAGGCTTCTCCCCGGCCGCGCCGGAAGGACGGGGCGACAGTGGTCACCCTGGCGTGGCGCCGGAAAGTTCCCATGCAACTCACGGTCAAGGCCTCCGACGGTCTTCCGCTTCGTGCCACGGTAGACGTCTCCGTGTCCGCCACGCCCACGGCGCTACGCCTGGCAAATGCCTGGCCCGACGCGCCCACCCTTTCCCTGTCAGCCGCGTCGTGGGAACACGCGCGGGCGCTGGCGGCGGCACTGGCCGCGCCCTTACCGCCCACCGTGGTGGAGCAATGCCTGCCTTTGGCATTGGGTATTTGCGGCTTTGACCGGCTGAAGGACGACTGGGCGGATGGCGTGGGCGCGTGTGCCGTGGCCCTTTCACCGGGCGCGGTCTGGCCCGAGGCCACCGTGGCCCTGGAAAGACTCCATCCGGAATCGGACGGCCGGCACCCCTGGCTGGCGGCCATTCCACCGGATGAGCGGCTGCCGGTGGCATGGGCCGATGATACCCTGGGTGTCATGGCGCCCATCCTGGGAAAGCCTTGGACGCTCTGCCTCGATGAAGAACCGGGCGCGAAGGCCTGGCTGGCCACCACGACGGAAGAGGCCATGGCGCGGCTGCGGGGCAGGATGACTCTTCGTGAGGGCCCGGTGGCGGACTATGCCCTGACCCTGCGCTGGCCCGAGGCGGGAAAGGTCGCGGCCACCGTTCTTCGCACGCTGATTCAATCGGAGTTGATCCCCGGCTGGGGCGGCAAGGACCTGGATTCGGTCCTGAAGGATCTGGAATCCATTTCCCAGTACCTGGGCACGGCCGACCTGACCGGGACGGTCGAGGGCGGGCAGGTTGTTTTCGAGGGATTGCTGGCGAAACAGGAGGTGGTGAACCCATGAGGTGGGTTCTGCTACCGCTGATCGCGCTCCACGGCATGGCCCTGGCGCAAGGGAATACCCCGCGGGGATTCTGGGAACGTCTCCAGGGCGGACCGGAGGTCACGGCCATTAGCGGCAATCGCGGACTCACCGCCGGCGTGGATGCCTTTGGCCGGCTGACTGCGTTGCGTTGGCCCGGTCCGGGCTACCATGACCAGTTGGAGTCGCGGCGAACCGTACCATCCCGGGGCGCGTTCTGGGCCATCCGGGTGGCGGATACACTGTACCGGCTGAATGCACCGCCCTGGGGTCAAAAGCAGTACTACGAAACGGACCGCTCCACGGTGGTGGTGACCGAGGGGGAAAGCGATTCGGGAATCCGGGCGGAGCAATCCCTGTTTGTCCACGCCGCGCGCGACATCCTCGCCGCCCGGATTCGCGTGACGGGACTGGAGGCCGCGCCCGAGCTTTTCTGGTACCAGAACCTTTCGCCCTGCACACGGAAACTGCCCGGCCTGCCCATCGCCGATTGGCTGCTGGACGGCGCCAATGATTTCGCCCTGTATTACGACAGGAAAGACCAGACCTTCTACCATTTCCGGCCCGACAAGGCGGACCGGGCGGATTGGGAGCGTGCGCGTTACCTGGCGGGCAGGCCCGATGCTCCCTGGGCCTGGCGGGTTTTCGGGAGCGGTGTCTGGGCCGCCCTGGGGAGCGAGCAGCCTGTCGATGACTTCGATTGTCTCACGGGCCTGGTCGCCGAAAAAAACGAGACCGTGTTGACGGGACGGACCAGTGCCACCGCGCCTTGCCGCCTGGTGGCGAAGCTGCGGCCCCGGCCACTCAGGGAGGGCGCCTATGAGGCGGTGGTTTTCCTCGCCTTCGGCGCGTCCCACGAGGCGGCGCGGGATGTCCTGGCGTTAGCCCGCGAAGAGGGCTTCGACGGCCTCCGACAGGCTACCGGGGCCTACTGGCGAGCCTGGCTGCAACCCGCGGGGCTGACCCTGGAAGACCACCCGGACGAGTCGTTGCGCCGCCGTGCCTTGCTGACCCTGGCCCAAAGCACCGACCGGGATACGGGTGCGGTGGTCCAAGCGCCGGTGACGGCTCCGCCCCTGGCCCTTGCCACGCCCCGCGTGGCCGCCTGGGCCTCCCTGTTGTATGACGTGGCGGGCTATACGGCGGAGGCTGGGACGGCCCTGCGCTTTTTCGGGGACCGGGTGCGCCCGGAAGAGACGGACGGCGCGCCCCGCGGTTCCATGCCCGCCGCACTCTACACCGACGGCACGCCGGCCGCGCCCGAGACCGTGGTGGACGTGGATGGCGCCGGGTGGTGGCTCAGTGCCTGCCTGCGCCATGGGGAGACCCTGGACGAAGCACGGCGCCGGGCCTTCATCAATACCACCTGGCCCGGCGCGTCGAGGTCGGCTGATCTTCTGGCGGGCTGGGTGCTCATGCCCGAGGGCGAGCCTTACCCGTCTTACCAACCGGACCGCCTGCGGGATGGCCGCTCCGTGGGAACGCTTTTCCTCGCGCGGCTGGGCCTTGAAAGCGCCACCCGATTGGCGGAGTTTCATGGCGACCCCGTGCCGCCGGCATGGCGGGACACCCTGGCCGAGTTCGACGCGCGCATTCGCTTCCGCGCCATCAACCAGGGCGAGGGCTCCGGGGACGCCTGGACCCTCCCCCCCCTGCTTCCCGCCTGGTTGAATGGTCTGTTGTCCGGGCAGGACCGCACCTGGGACGCACGGGTGAAACGGGAAGACGAGGTGGTGTCCATGCGCGAGGCGGCCGACATGGAGGGCTTAATGCGCCCGGATGCGGGAAAGACCCCCACGACCATGGGCGCGGCACTGCAATACCTGGTCGCAACCGCCCGAATCTACGGGCATGGAAAACCTGCGAGCATCCCCCGTCAGTAGGTGCAATCCTTGATGGCGTCCACCATGGCGTCGAGCTGTTCATCGCTCATGGAATAGTCGATGTCGTGGGTGGACATGATCAGCCCGCCGTTCCGCCCGCACTTCTCGAAAAGATCCCGCACATGCTCACGGATCTTCTCGGGCGACACGTCGTGGAGGAGGCTCGTTTGCAGGCCGCCGTAGCAACCCATGCGGCCGTGGTACCGGCGCTTGAACTCGGCAATGTCCTGGAGCTCGGGTTGCAGGGGGTTGAGCATCCGCACGCCCAGTTCCTCGCTGAATATCTCCCAAAGGGAATCGACCTTGCCGTCGGTGTGGAAGAAGACGGGTTTGCCGTGGGCGTGGCCCACGTCGATAACCTTTTTCCAATGGGGAAAAACGAATTCGCGGCATTGCTCGATGGACAGAAGCAGGCCGTTCTTGAAGGCCACGTCGTCCTGCACGTAGAGGGCGGTAATGTCCCGCTGGCACACGTTTTCCGCCACGGCGGCCATCACGTCCGAGATACGGTGGAACAGGGCCTTCACCTCCTCGGGATACATGCACATGCCCAGGTAGAGGTTTTCCTGGGTCCGCATCATTTCAATGATGGTGAGCACGTTCGGCGAGTTGGCGATGATGGCCTTGTCGGGAAAGGTCTTGAGGTGGTAATCCAGCCACTCGTAGAGCGCCGGGGCCTGCGGGTCCGGCATGTCGAGGTCTTTCGCCTCGCCCCAATCCTCAAAGAGTTCCTTCACCATCCACGAGGTGCCCGCCTTCATTTCGTGATCCGCACTTGGAAACGGGGGAAAACAGGCATAGCTCTCGATGACATCCGCGTCGTAACGGGTCAATCGAAAGTCGGCGCCATGTTTCGCGTCCAATTCCGCCATGCGCCGCCGGTCCATCCAGAAGTTAAACGGCACCCGGTCCGGTTTCTCGAAGTTGATGGCCCGCTCGACACGCTCGCGAGAGTTCATGGAATGATTCCTTAGGGTCTGCCGTGGCACTGTGGCGTCCGATAATAGCGCGATGGCGCGGTGGTGGTCCAATGGACGAGCACGGACAGGCACGGACCCTGTAATAACCGGCGACTCCTCGTTAAGTCCATCACGCTATGGGCACACCTGGAACACTATCTTCGCTGTGTTGACGATTATGAATGCTTCCTGTAGACTGCCTTGACCGTCCTGCGCAAAGCGCGAAAGCCCGGGGCGGAGAAACGGGCACGCAGGGCATGGGGAAATCTGGGCAATAAAAACTTTTGCCGCGGCCAATGAAGCCTCGACCAAGCCAATCTGAATATGAGTCCCGGGCGGATGAGGCTTGACCCGACCAAAAGCAAGGGTGACCCGAGCAGGAGTAAGGGTGACCCGAGCAAAAGTAAGCCTGACCCGACCAAGAGTAAGCGTGACCAAGACAAGAGTAAGGGTGACCCGAGCAGGAGCAAGGGTGACCTGAGCAAGAGTAAGGGTGACCCGAGCAGGAGCAAGGGTGACCCGACCAAGAGTAAGGGTGACCCGACCAAGAGTAAGCGTGACCCGAGTAAGAGTAAGCGTGTTTTGAAGTGCTTGCGAGGTGTTTTGGCCCTCGTAAGTCCAACAGACTAGGGAGGTTACAAGAAATGGCACGATTTCCAAAGGCAGAAGGTGAGATCCTGGTCCTGGCGCAGAACGTTGTCGCGGGACTGACGGCCAACGCGGCCACCTACCCCGCGCCGCCCGTCACGGCCGCCGAATTGCAGGCGGTCCTCGATTCTTTCATCACCCTACAAAACGACGTGGCCGCCGCCAAAGCCGCGACTTCACTGGCCGTTACGACCAAGGATGCCGGGCTCGAAGAACTCACCGACGCCATCAAGGCCATCTTGCGCTACGCGGAGAACACGGTCGATTTCGACGACGATCTCCTGAAACTCCTCGGCTGGGCCGGACGCAAAGCCGGCGTGGCGCTCGAAGCCCCCGGGCAATGCCGCAACCTCGAAGCCTCGCAACAAGGCGACGGCTGGGTCTTCCTCGACTGGAAAAAGCCCATCGACGGCGGCGCCGTGTTCTCCTACAAGGTCGAGCGCCGCGAACGCCCCACCGGCGAGTATCTCGAAGTAAAAAGCGCCTACGAAAGCGAAGTCATCCTCATCAACCAGGAGCGCGGCAAGGAATGGGAATACCGCGTCATCGCCGGCAACAAAGCCGGCGACGGCCCGCCGAGCAATACCGTCCCGGTCGTGCTGTAGGAATTGCCTTTTGGCCTATCGACGCGTTCCCACGGTCTGCAGACCGTGGGAACGAGAAAAGCCCCGTGGACGATTTGTGGAGAAGAAACGCCGGTCTGTTATGCTGAAACCATATCCCCTTCCCAAGTCTT
>JAJRTN010000052.1 GCA_024278275.1 Candidatus Hydrogenedentota bacterium | reverse complement strand
GTTGTTCCAGACCTCGTACTACCTGGAATACGGCCTCACCCTCGCCGCCGCCACCATCTGCACCGCCCCCGCCCTCCTGGTCTTCCTCCTTTTCCAGCGCCACATCGTCGAAGGCATCGCCCTCACCGGGTTAAAGGAGTATCAGGGTGGGCCCTGGCCACCACGTCTGGACCTCGACGGCGGGACGCACAACCCTTGGGGAAAGGGCTGCCCCCCGTGCGCCCCACGGGAATGAAAGGCGTGAACGGTTTTCCCGGGCCTCTCCCCAAAAACGGGGCGCCACGTAATTTGATATTCATCACCGGATCTGTATAATCGCGCCCGCTTCATGCGGGCCGGGCCTGTACCCCGGCGCGATGGCGGGAGAAGGGGACATGGATTTCGAGGAAATCGACGGCTGGATAGAACAGGGCCCCGGGGCCGACCCAAGGCGGGCCGCGGGATCACTGACACTCCGCGAGCGGTTTCGGCGAACCATGTTCTTCCAGGAGGTGGCGGCGGCGCCCAACTTCGAGTTCGGCTATTGGGCCCGCACGCTGGAAAGCTGGCACGGCCAGGGACTGCCCGATCATGTGGTGGACGAGGCCACGGCCTACGATTACTTCGGCATTGAGAACCTCGCCGTCGTGGGGGTCAATTCCGGCCCCCTTCCCATCTGCGAGCATGAAATCCTGGAGGAAACCGAGGACCGGCAGGTCTACCGGGACCCGTACGGATGCGTGGCGGAGATCAACCGTCACGGCGACCAGTCCATCCCCCACTTTCTCGACTTCCCCATCAAGGACCGCGCCAGTTGGGAACCTTTCAAGGCGGCCCTCGACCCCGAGGCGCCCGAACGGTGGACAAACTTCGAGGCATCCATTGAGGCACTGCAAGACAGCACGGTTCCCATTGCCATCTTCGCGGGGAGCATGGTGGGCATGGCGCGCAACTTCATCGGCTTCGAAGGCATCGCCATGATGTCCTATGAAGACCCTGAGCTATTGACGGAGATTATCGACACCTTCGGGGCCTGCACGGTGGGGGTGCTGGAGAAGGCCCTGCCCCGGGTACAGGTGGATGCGGGCATGGGCTGGGAGGATATCTGTTTCAACAGCGGCCCCATCATTTCGCCCGAATTCATGCGCCAGGCCGCCGGACCCTGGTACCGCCGCGTGGCCGACCTGCTCGTGGCCCACGGCTGTTGCGTTTACACCACCGACACCGACGGCAACATCAATCCCATTGTGGACATCTTTCTCGACAACGGCCTCAACACCATGTTCCCCGTGGAGGTACACGCGGGTACCGACCCGGTGGCCCTCCGCGCCAGGTACGGGCGGCGCATCAAGTTCTGGGGCGGCGTCTGCAAGATGGTGTTGGCCGAGTCCAAAGAAGCCATCGACGCGGAACTCGAACGGCTGCGGCCGGTCTTTGAGGAAGGTGGATTCATCCCCACGGTGGACCATCGCGTGCCGGCGAACGTGCCCTACGCCCACTACCTGCACTACCTTGACCGCAAGCGCGCCCTCTTTCGCGTGGGCGGAACACCCAAGTATTAAGGCGGCGATTATGACCAGCATCGAGCGCATGCAACGCATCCTGGCCCGGAAACCGGTGGACCGCATCGGTCTCTTCGAGCATTTCTGGGGCGACACCCTTTCGGAGTGGACCGCCCAGGGACACATCGAAGCCGGCACGAGCCTGGAGGACCATTTCGGCTTTGACATCCAGAACGCATGGCCTTTCAACATGGTCGCCCGACTGGACTACGAGCCGGAGGTTGTCGAAGAAACGGAAGAGACCATCCTCACACGAGACGGCAATGGCGCGCTGCTTCGCCAGCACAAGCAGCACGACAGCACCCCCGAACATGTAGACTTTCTCGTACAGGATCGCGCCGGCTGGGAAGAGCACATCAAACCCTTCCTCACGCCGGACCCCCGGCGTATTGCGCGTGAAACCTACCGCGATACCCGGCGCCTGGCCGCGGAAAAACAGCGGCTTTTCTGCTGGGCCGGGGTGAACGTTTTCGAGATGATGCATCCCGTCTGCGGCCATGAATACATGCTCATGGGCATGGCCATGGACCCTGATTGGGTGAAGGACATGGTGGCCACCTACGCTCAACTTACCCTGGACCTCATGGACATGCTCTTCGAGGAAGAGGGGCTTCCCGACGCGATCTGGTTCTACGAGGACATGGGCTTCAAGGGCCGCCCTTTTGTCTCCCTCGACATGTACCGCGAGATCATCCAGCCCGCCCACAAAGCCACCATCGAGTACGCTCACGCCAGGGGACTGCCCGTCATCATGCACTCCTGCGGCTACGTGGCGCCCTTGGTGCCGGGCATGATCGAAGCGGGCGTGGATTGTCTCCAGGTAATCGAGGTGAAGGCGGGCATGGACCTGCTCGAACTCTACCGCGACTATGGCGATCGCCTGTCCTTCATGGGCGGCATGGATGTGCGCACCCTGTACGGGAACAACCGGGACACCGTGCGGCGTGAATTGGAGGCCAAGATCCCGGTGGTCAAGGGAAACTTTGGATATACCCTGCATTCGGACCATTCCATACCGAACCAGGTGAGTTACGAGACCTATCGTTATTTCGTGGACCTCGGGCTCTCCCTGGGTTCCTATACATGACGCCACCGGACAAAAGACCGGTTTCAACTTTTGCCGGCAATGCCATGCAGACGTTTAACACCCCGCATGGGACGGGGCCTTGTTTTTTGGCTGACAGATGCTATAATGCGGCATCAACTTAACAGGAGATTTCTGTAATGTCCGAGATCCTGGAACAAATTGCGACGTGCTGTGAACGGGGGAAAATGAACGCCGGTTCCCCCTATCCCCCCGACATGCGGGGACAGGATGGCGTTGACGAGCTTGTCCGCAAAGCCCTTGACGACGGGGTGGATCCCAACGATATTCTCACCCAGGGCCTCATGGTCGGGATGAGCAATGTGGGCCGCAAGTTCAGCAACAACGAGGTTTTCGTCCCCGACCTGCTCATGGCGGCAAAGGCCATGACGGCGGGCATGGATCACCTCAAACCGGCCTTCGACTCCGGCGCGGCCACGCACAAGGGCGTGTTCGTGGTGGGCACCGTGCGCGGCGACCTGCACGACATCGGCAAGAACCTGGTCCGCATGATGATGGAGGGCGGCGGCTACGAGGTGGTTGACCTCGGCGTGGACGTCTCCCCCGAGCAATTCGTCGAAGCGGTCAAGGAACATCCCGGCTGCGTCGTCGGCCTCAGCGCCCTGCTGACCACCACCATGGTGAACATGGAGGAAACGGTCAAGCAGGTAAAGGCCATCGACGAGAAGGCGAAGGTGCTCGTGGGCGGCGCGCCCCTAACCCAGGAATTCGCCGACAAGATTGGCGCCGATGCCTATTCGCCGGACCCCCAGGGCGCGCTTGACTACCTGGCGACAGCCGAGGCGTAACCAGGGCCTTCCGTCACGCGAAAAGAATCTGTTTGGTGCAATTCACCGCCATGAGCCCCAAAGCGACGCGGGGCTCATGGTGGGTTTCTGTGTATGGT
The DNA here is from genome assembly GCA_024278275.1 of Candidatus Hydrogenedentota bacterium. Taxonomy (GTDB): domain Bacteria; phylum Hydrogenedentota; class Hydrogenedentia; order Hydrogenedentales; family JAJRTN01; genus JAJRTN01. Next base: position 33,375 of record JAJRTN010000052.1, on the reverse strand, counting down.
CCTTCGGGAACCCGTCCATGTCCGGTTCATTGATCCAACTCGATGACACTCCCCTCCCCCCGGCATCCGAGGTATCCATCCCCTTTGCCGAACTTCATCTTGATGCCGCCATGGTGGCACGCGCCCTGGGCTATGCCGACGGCGTGGTGCCTGAACCCTTCGAGGCCCTCCTGACCGATGTTCTTGAGGAGGCCGGCCATCGCGTCGAGATGATCGGCGGCTATGTGCTGTGCAGCACTCCCCGGGTACGAATCTTGGAGACCGGTTTCGAGGTGGACGACCAGTACTTTGACGCGGGGCGCATCATTGCTTTGGGCCTGAAGCACGCCGACGCTCTGGCCGTCTACCTCGTTACCGCCGGGGCCGGGTACCAGGAATGGATGAGGGCCGTCGCCGCCACGGGCGACCCCTTCCGCGCCTGTCTGATCGACGCCCTTGGTTCCGAGATCGTGGAACGGGCCGCCGACAAACTGCTCCGCGACGTGGAGGCGGCCGTGAAGCCCATGGAGTGGCGGGCATCCGCCCGCTATGGCCCCGGTTATTGCGACTGGAAACTCGCGGAACAACACCAACTCTTCACCCTGTTTCCCGAAGGCTTCTGCGGCGTCACCCTCGGCGAGTCCGCCATCATGCAACCCATGAAATCCGTCAGCGGCGTGTTCGCCCTTGGGGCGCGCGTCAAGCACCGTGCCAGCGGATGCAGTATCTGCACCATGGAAAACTGTTTTCGCCGCGACAAACGGAAGTGAGGAGATAGTACAAATCCCTTTTCTCACTTCCTCATTCACTTCTTCCCGCTTCGGTACCGCTTCCGGTAGGCGCGGGGCGAGAGGCCCTGGTGGCGTTTGAAGAGCCGCGAAAAATGTGCCGAGTCAAAAAAACCCAGCGTATGGGCCACTTCCGTTACGGACCGGTTCGCGTTGAGCAACAACCAGGACGCATGCTGAATCCGCCGGCGTTGAAAATAATCCATGGGACTCCAGCCCGTCACTTCCTTGAATACGCGGCTTAAATAATCGGGCGACATACCGATATGTCCCGCCAATTCAGCCACGCGGAAAACCTGGCAATTGGCCACGTGGTCTTCGATACGCTCCAGGGCCTGCTGCACTTCCGCCTGGGCGGCCAGCCGCGTCTCGCCCAGTCCACTACGTGCGAAGGCCCGACCCAACGTCAGCATCATCTTCTCGATGCTGCATTTCATGTAAATGCGTGAGGGCTCCTCCCGTTCCCACTCCCGGCCCATGTCCCGCATTTCCCGTAAGCAGGCATGAAACTCTTCCTCGATGAGCTGATATTGAGGAATCCAGGGGTTTTCCGGATGCGCCAGCATCCCCGCCGCCAGGAAAAGCGGTATCAGTCCTTCAAGCGTCCAGATATCGCGCACATCATGAAGCAGCCATTCCGTGAGATAGATGCAGTTCACGACGGCCAGGCCGTCCATGTCACTGAAAGCATGCACCTTGCCCGGAGCCACCACGATCACATCGCCCCGCTTCAAGACCGATTCATACATGGCCGTGTAGTGCCGTGCCGTGCCCCCGATGATCAGGCTGATCTCATAATGATCATGGTCATGGGCCACCACCTCATGGCGGTCCGAGATGCGATAACACCGTCCGCAAATACATTCATCGTCCGCGGAAACCTTGGCCGGGGTGCCGTCCAACTGGTCAAAGAGATGCGTCAACACCCGCACGGGCCGCGTGTTCGATAATTGCTCGAAATCGTGGGTAATCGTCTCTTCCGCCGTCAACGCCCGGTACGGATTCATACAAACAGATCTCCTGATTGAGCCAAGACAAGATGACAGAACCGGGATAGATTAGTCAATAGGCGTTATGGGCGAGGCATTTGCATCATGATGAGAATCTTTTTACGTACATCCGTGGGAGCGCGTTCGGTTCCGAATTCCGTCCGTTGCGCCAAGATGACCGCAACTGACAGGCTCAAATGGCGTCTGCAAACGTGGTTCGAAGGGCAGGGCAGCCGAACGTTGCCTTGCCTGCGCTGGTCAGCTTTCTTTTAACCGCGCAGGGCAAAATGGATTGTCCGGCGCAAAACCAGAGGAGATGCAGTCATGCAACAATCCAAGCGAGGGTTTACCCTCATCGAACTCCTCGTCGTCATTGCCATCATTGGTATTCTGGCGGCCATCCTGCTTCCCGCGCTCGCAAGAGCAAGGGAAGCCGCACGCAGGGCCTCCTGCGCGAACAACCTCAAGCAATTCGGGCTGATCTTCAAAATGTATTCCGGTGAGAACAGGGACAACTACCCGCCGGGCGCCGGCATTTTCGCCAAGACGGACGATACCGGCGGGTGGCAGGACCAGACCCCCATTTTCATGGGCTTCAGGGGGGATGCATTGTATCCTGACTACTGGACCGACCCTAACATTGCCGTATGTCCGTCCGATTCCCGCGCGGAAGGCGAAGCGCTGGGTATCGAAGAGGATCACGCCGCGCAAGTGGCACGCGCGGCCGCCGAAGTGGCCAGCGCCCCCGCGGGCGCGGCACGGCTTGAGGCGCAGGGATGCGTGAACTTGCTGCTGTCAACACCGGTTTCCTACATTTATCTTGGGCATAAAGTCGATTCCCTCGGCAATATGGCGTCGTACCTGTGGTCTTACTGGTTCTATACCATCGAAGCCATTAACGAGAGTGCCGCCGGACAACCGGGCACGGGTTATTACGTGGGCGATCCCGGGAATAGTTGGGGCCTTGCCTGCGGTCCCGCCCAATGGCAATCGGCGGAAGGCGTTGGCTTTGGCATGGACGACATGCCGGCAAAGCGGATCCAGGATCAATACATGGGCGGTGGCTGGTACGGAACGGCCATCTGGATGGTGGATGAATATCACAATCCACTTGATCCCGTGTACCCAAAGCTGAAAGAGGGAATCGAGCGCTTCTCCATCACCGACATCAACAATCCTGCGGCGGGCGCCGAAGCCCAAAGCACCATCGCCATGATGTGGGACGCCTGGAGCGGCAATGACCAGAAATGGTGGGTCGGCGAAGCCACGAACCCGGTGGTCTTTTTCAACCACATCCCGGGTGGCTCCAATGTGCTCTACATGGACGGTCACGTGGAGTTCCAAAAGTACAGCGGCGACCAATTCCCCTGTGGATTTGGCGACACAAGTTTCCCGAACCTGTCAACCGTGGCAGAGCGGCTGCTCAGTGCCGCCGGCGGCTGGGGCTGATGATGCGCTTTTTTTGCCGCGCCAGCCTTGACAGACGGTAAACAGGGGCAAGCATGGCCCGGAACCGGACACCGGTTCCGGGCTTTTTCCCCTGGCATAGTGACGCACCACAAGCATACCCGAGCGGGGGCTTTTCCCCAAGCACCGCGAAAGCAATACACGGAGGCTGGGGACAGCCTCCATCCCGACAGCCACCCGCCCGCATGGGTTGCATCAACGTCGCATGGGCGGACGCTTGCCCCTCCCCTCCGTTATTCCGCAAACGGGGGAACCCACGAAAAAGGTCAAGGCGTTTCCCCGTATCTTGGAGCCCCGCTTTCGCGGGGATGACGGTAATGTAGAAGCGGCTTCCAGCCGCTTTGAAGAGGCTGGAAGCCTCTTCCACTTTTCCTCGGAACCACGGTTCCCCGTGGAAACGATGTTTGGTTCCGGCTGCGCCGGGTTAGGTATATCCAGACTGTCACGGTCGCTCATGTACCGCGCGAGAGAAGGGCACCTGCCGGGCTCTGCTGATGCTCCCCTGCACGTTCAAGTAGCCGGGGAGACGATTTTTTACCCCAGGTACGGCGAGACCGCCGTGGGGGAGTGCCAGAAGCGGCTGGCATAGTCGCAGAAGGTGAGGGTCAAAAGAATAATAAGCCAGAAGAAACCCGCCGAGGCGAAGACCATCACCAGGCGGCTGCTGAACTTCACGTGCATGAAGATGAGAATGATGCACATCATCTTGGCCACGGCGATAGTCAACGCCATGGCCAGGTTGACGGTCTGGCTGATATGGAGTACGGGCCATTTTGCGGCAATGATAGTGAGGGCCATGAGCACCATGAGGACGGCAAGATTCTTCAGGTAGGTTTTTGGGGTGACGATATGGTGTTCGGACATGATGGTCGGCTCCGTGCTAGGAAACAAGGTAGAACATGGGGAAAAGGAACACCCATACGATATCGACAAAGTGCCAGTAGAGGCCGAAGAAGAGGATGGGCAGGTAGCGTTGGGCGTGAAACTTTCCCTGCATGGTCATAACGATGAGCACCAGCAAGATACCGAAGCCGATGATCATGTGCAGGGCGTGCATACCCGTCATGACGAAGTAAAGGAGAAAAAACATTTGTAGGCCCTGCCCCTCGAAAAAGGCCAGTTGGCCGTAATGGTGGTTCGCCGGGTTGGGCGCCCACAGTTTGCCGGGAAACACACCGGCCTCGATCTTCGGGGCGTATTCGAAGAACCACTTCACCGTGACGAAGGTGATTCCCAGGGCCAGCGTGGCCAGCAGCATGAGGGCCAACTGTTTCTGTTTGCCGGTCTGGGCATAGTAGACGCCCATGGCCATGGTGAAGCTGCTCAATAAGAGGAAAACCGTGTTGATGCCGCCCACGACCACGTCCAGGGTGTGGCTGCCCGCGCTCCAGGCCTCCGGGTAAAGGGAGCGGTAGATGGCGTAGGCCAGGAAGAGTCCGCCAAAGAACATGACTTCCTGGGCGAGAAAGAGCCACATCCCCAGCGTGCAGGATTCTGTTTGTTGCTCCTCCGTTTCAAAATGATGGGCGAGATAGGGATTATCCGCGTGTGAATCCAGGCTAGACACTGACGGTCTCCTCTCCGGTGTAGGCATACGCCTCTTGCGTCACCACGGGGATTTCCTCGAAGTTGTGGGGAATGGGAGGAGAGGTGCAGGCCTCCCACTCCAACCCTCGCGCGCCCCAGGGATTACTGCCGGCGTCCTTTCCGAAGAACAGGGACCAGCCCAGGTAAAAGGCCGGCATGAGAAAGCCGATGCCCAGCACCGTGGCGCCCGCGGTGGAGAGCACGTTCCAGATTTGAAAGTCCGCGTTGTAGGAGTGGTAACGCCGGGGCATGCCGTTCCATCCCGCGAGGAATTGGGGGAAGAAGGTAAAGTTAAATCCCACGAAGACAACGATGGCACTGATTTTCGCGGGGGTTTGGGCGTACATTTTGCCCGTGATCTTGGGCCACCAGAAGTGAATACCCGCCAGGTAGGCCATCACCATGCCGCCCACCATGACATAGTGGAAATGGGCCACCACGAAGTAGGTGTCGTGGAGTGGCACATCGAGCCCCGTGGTGCCCAGGAAAAGCCCCGTGCCGCCGCCAATGCCGAAGAGACCGATGAAACCCACGGCGTAGAGCATGGGGGTCTCCCAGATCACATTGCCCTTGTAGAGGGTTGCGGTCCAGTTGAAGATCTTGATGGCCGAGGGTACGGCTACGAGCATGGTCAGCAGGGAGAAAACCAGGTTCGCGTACATGGACTGTCCGCTCACGTACATGTGGTGCCCCCACACGAGGAAGCCGATGATGGCAATGGCCACGCTGGAGAAAGCGATGAACTCGTAGCCAAACACGCGGTTGCGTGAAAAACAGGCGATGACCTCGCTGATGACGCCCATGCCGGGCAGTATCATGATGTACACCGCCGGATGGGAGTAGAACCAGAACATATGCTGGAAAAGGATGGGATCGCCGCCCAGGGCCGGATCGAAGATACCCACGCCCCAGATGCGCTCGATGCCCACGAGGAAGACCGTGATCGCCAGCACGGGGGTGCCCAGGACCTGGATGACGCTCGTGGCGTAGTGAGCCCAGATGAACAAGGGCAAACGGAACCACGTGAGGCCGGGGGCGCGCATTTTGTGAATGGTCACCAGGAAATTCAGCCCCGTAAGAATGGAGGAGAATCCGGTGATAAACACCAGCATGGCGGCCAGGAACACGTGGGTGTTGGCATAACTGGAACTCAGGGGGGTGTAAAAGGTCCAGCCCGTGTCCAAACCGCCCAACAGGATGATCGCAACGCCGATGGTTCCTCCCACCATGAAGATGTACCAACTGGCCAGGTTGAGCTTAGGGAAGGCCACGTCCTTCGCGCCGATCATCAGGGGAATGAGGAAATTGCCCAGCACGGCCGGGATGGAAGGGATGAGAAAGAAGAAGATCATCACCACGCCATGGAGGGTGAAGAACTTGTTGTACGTGTCGGCTTGCAGGAAATCCCCCTCGGGGGTCAGCAACTCCAGCCGGAAGATGGCGGCGAAAAGACTGCCCACCACGAAGAAAATACTGATGGACACGAGGTACATGATGCCGATGCGCTTGTGGTCCCGGGACAGGAGCCAGGAGGCTATGGTGTGGCGCCAGTTCAGGTAGTGTACCCGGGGCGGCCCGTAATCGCGGACCGGGAAATCGGCCGAGGGTTCGACAAGGTGTTCGGTGGACATGGTTACTCCTGCGTACCGCCGCCCAGTGACTTGATGTAGGCCAGCAGGCTGAGAATATCGTCTTCGTTAAATTGGGTTTTGAAGGCCGGCATGAGTGGTGTATACCCCACCACCACGTCGGCCGTGGGCTCCATGATGGAACGGCGAAGGTACTCGTCGTTGGCGGGAATCGTGCCGCCGCCACGAAGTTTTACGTCTTTTCCGTACAGCCCGTTAAGGCTTGGTCCGCGGCTTGAATCCCCCGCGTCGTGGCAGGTGGCGCACCCCATCTTCTGAAAGATGGCTTCCCCTTCCGCCGCCGGTGTCAGGGCCGGCCCACCGCCCAGCCATTCCTCGTAGTCCGAGGGCTCCATGACGTAGACCGTGCCGCCCATGAGTGAATGCTCCGTGCCGCAGTACTCCGCGCAGAACAGGGGATACTCCCCCACTTTCGTCGCCTCGAACCAGAGGGAGGTGTAGCGCGCGGGGAGGACATCCTGTTTCTTGCGAAACGCGGGGACATAAAAGCTGTGGATCACGTCCTGCGACGTCATAATGAGCTTCACCGGCCGGCCCTTGGGGACATGCAGTTCGTTCACCTCGCGCAGGCCATTGGGGTGCTGTATTTTCCACATCCATTGCTTGCCGATGACGTTGATGTCGATGGTGTCCCCGGGCGCTTTGCCGTGATCGTAATAGAGCACGGCGCCCCAGGCGAAAATGGCGATGGCAATAACCACGGGAATGGCGCTCCACACCAGTTCAATCAGCATGTTCTCCACGTGGACCGACTTCCGGTGAACGCCCCGGCGTTTGCGGTAGCGCACGCCCAGCACGATAAACACGGTGGTCACGCCCATGGTGAAGGTAAGCACGAAGACGGCCAATGCGTAAAAGAGGGGATCCACCTTCGCGGCGTAGGCCGATGCCTGTTCGGGTAATAGAGGAAAGTTCCACATGGTGCGTCTGTTACTGCCCTGCTGGGTTGCTCTCGGACACGCTAATGGTGGGCCGGGATTTCCGGGTGATTTTCCTTGCCGGCCACGGGAGGCCGATGCTTCTTTCGCCGGCCCGCGGCCCAGGCGAGGGTCCAGAAGAGGACAATGGCGCCCACCACCAGGCCGCCACCGAGGCGAACCGCGTTCAGTACATAGAAACCATACGTACCCTTGGCGGGGTCGTAGGCGTAACAAAGCAGGATCAACTGTTCGACCAGGCTGCCAATACGCCCGTCCGCGGCATCCATGATCGCCAGTTTGAGGTTGCGCGGGAGATATTCAATGCCGAGGTAATAACTCGACACGCGCCCCCCCGGCGTGAGGATCATGATGCCGCTGGCATGGGCGAACTGATCGGTCTCCTTGTCGTAGTAGTAGCGGAAGCCCACCGATTGCGCCAGGTCCTCGATGGCGTCTTCCTTGCCGGTAAGGAAATGCCATCCCTCGGCTCCCCCGTCTCGGTGATATTGTTTAAGATAGGCTGCTTTTTTCTCCCGCGCCATTTCGGGCGTCTCATCCGGGTCCACGCTGATGGTAACCACTTCGTAATCTTCGCCAATGTTCAGCGTGTTGTCCGATCCGTCGAATCCCGACACCATGCCCGTCAGGATCAGGGTACAGAGCATGGGGCATTCATAGTAGACCAGGGAGAGCACCACGGGCTTGTCATTGAAAAAACTGCCCAGAGTGACTTCTTTCCCCTCTTCATCGGTGAAGACCAGGTCGAGGGGAACCGGGGCATCCAGCTTCTGCTCAATATAGATTTCCTCGAATTGATCAACCGGGTCGGGCGGACGGAAAGAAATGGGATCGAGTCCCACCTCCTCCACCTTGGCTTCGTCCTGTCGCTGGGCATGAGCGGGAAGTCCCGCGAGAAGAGAGATCAAAAGTGCGGGCAGAAACAGGCGTACAGACGCGGAGCATCTTTGCGCCCTCCTGGGTTCCGGAGCCCCCCCCCGGCAGGGACAGGATCCGGTCCGTCCCTTGCCACGAGGCCTTTCCGCCGGAACAAGGCCCACGCCGTTAACGGTCGAAGGGAAACCCGCCCCTGCCACGGGGTGTACGCCCGGCGGAAGCCCGGGCCCGCCGGGTGTAGGCTCCGGGTTCCACAACTGCTTCTTTATGCTGAGGCTTTTGGTTTTCATGTCTGGCGTGTCCTTATGGCCGCGGTGTCGTACCGGCATCCGCCTTCTTGGCCGGGGTGGGGGTCTGGCGGTAGGGCACTTGGCCCGAAGCCACCAGTTCCATGGCGCGTTCGATGGGGATATGGGCACGTTTCATTTCGGGATTGTCGCTCACCAGGCCGTAGCTGTTGAGCCGCGCCGCCGCCTCCGCCAGGATTTTCTCCTTCTCCGCCACCGGATCCTGTTGCAAGTGTGGCTCCTCCGGCACTTGTCCGACTTCCGACGCCAGCGCGGACGGTGGCATCTCCGGGGTCCGTGACCGGTCAAAACCACGCAGGACAAAGAGCGCGCCGATGACGCCTCCCACCATCAGCATGAAGATGGCCGACACGAACAGAACGATAATCGCGGGCCGCATATCGCTGACTTCATACCCTGCTTTCCTGCTGTCCCGGGATTCATGCATGGTCGTGTGCCTCGTCTTTCAAGAACATGAGCGTGGCGCGCGGATCCTGGCGCGGAAGGAGCGGACGCTTTTTCAACTCGCCCAGGAAGGCCCATATCCAGAAACCGCCCATCCCCGCGATGGCCGCCAACACCAGGCCCACCGTGAAGAAGCTGACCGTGTTCGCGTTCCCGGAAAAGGAAGGGACGATATTCCAGTACAGGTCCAGGGCACGCATGGCCAGCACGTAACAGGCAATCCTTCGGAGCCGGCCCACGTCCAGCTTGTTGGGCCGCATGAAGAGGAGAAACATGGGCACGAGCCACACGAAGATGATTAACAGGACCGTCATGAAGGTGAGACCGCCGCCTTGACGGTTCAGGTACCAACTGATCTCTTCCGGCAGGTTGCCGTTCCAGATAATGAGGAATTGGGAGAAAGAGGTGTAGGACCAGAAAATGGTAAGACCCAGCATGAAATTGCCCAAATGATGAAAATGCCGTGCGGTCACCTTCTTCTTTATTTCCGGGACATCCTGGAGATAGGACAAGACGATGGTGGCGAAGGCCACGGCGGCGAGGGCATAGCTGCCGATCAGCCACGGACCATAAATGGTGGAAAACCATTCGGGCTCCAGCGACATGGTCCAGTGGGTCGCGGCAAAGGTCATGGACAAGACATAGACGATGAGACCCGGCCCCGCCAGGAACTTCATACGCGCAATGATCCGCGCGTCACCCGTTTTATCAAGCTCACGGGACCACGTATTGTAGAGGAACATGAGCGCCAGCCAGATGACAAAATACACAAGATAGGCTATGGTAAAGATGTTCGCGTTGAGGAAGGCCGTTTTCCGGGACGCGGCATCATGGGCGGCAAGATATTCCGCGTCAGTCCAGGGGTACACATCGGACAGGTAGACACTGCCAAGGAAGACAAAGGCGCCCAGCAGGGCGAAGTGCGGAAGGGTGCGCGAACCCGCTTCGCAGATGCGCTGTATCATGAAACTCCAGGCGCCGCCACAAAGGTGGTGCAACATGACCACGGCCAGACACCCCACGCCCAGGGCAAACCAAAACATGTAGGCCACGATAAGCGGTTGAAACAGGCCGTCCATCCCGCGTGACAAACCCGTCAGCGTCAGAAGCGTTCCAATGGCGCCCACCACGAGCGCCCTGGCGCGGAGGCCGCCGATTTTTCGTAAATGTTCGTTAGTGAGCATGGTTGTTCGCTTCATCATGGGTTGCCGCCGCGGCGGTATCGGCCTGTTGTTCCGCCAAATGGCGCGCCACCTCCTTGGAGAGGGGCGCGTCGGGATCCGTGATATCGGCGTTCTGGCTGAGTTGCAGCGCGCGGATGTATGCCGCGATAGCCCACCGGTCCTCGGGGGCCACCTTGGATGCCTGGCTGTACATTCGGCCAAAACCGTTACGAATCACGTCCACGATGTATCCGTCTTCCACCTCGCGGAGACGGTCGATATGATAGGTCGCCGCTTTCGGGAATCCGCGCTTGGTGATGATGCCGTTGCCGTCGCCCAACATGCCGTGGCAATGCACGCAGTTGATGGCGAAACGTTCCCGGCCCCGCGCGACGAGACCGGCGTCCACCTTGAAATAGTTGTCGGCAAGAAACCCGCCATCGGCGTTGCGGCCCGTGTAGAAGGCTTGTTTCGTCACGGGTGGCACGGTTTTCCTGCCCGTGTTGGCCGCGAAGGTGTCCGCCCGCCAAGGTCTGCGTTTTCCCGAATAGGGCACGGTATTGGGCACCCGGTCGCGCGCCGCGCTCTGGTTGTTGAAAAAATCGTTTTTCTGATGCGGGCCGAACCTGGGCTGATTCCACATATCCGGGTGGCAGCCCAGAAGCATGAGGGCAACGAACGTTGCAAAAGAAGCCCTGCCTGTCCATCCGCCGCGTTTAATGGGCATCATTGTCCGAATCATCCTCAACCTCGGAAACCTCGACCGGTCCCAGTTCATTCAAAAAGCCTTGGGTGCCTTCGGGGTCGTACAAATGGTCCGTGGCCTCGATGCACAAGAAGAAACCGTCGCTGCTGGCCCGGTTGAAGCGTTTCGCCCCGAAGACGGGGTGGTGCAGCCGGGGCAGTCCGTTGAGTGCCAACATGCTGCCCAATGCCGCGAAAGCGCCGAAAAGAATCGCCAGCTCGAAGGTGATGGGAATGAAGGAGGGCCAACTGTTCAACGGCTTACCGCCAATACTGTAGGGGTAGTGCATGACCATGGCGAAGTACTGCATACCGAAGCCCGCGGCCGCCCCCGTCATGCCGCCCATGAGCGTGAAAAAAGGAACCCTCGTTTTTTGCACACCCAACGCTTCCGCCAGCCCGTGAACGGGAAAAGGCGCATAGGCGTCCACATCGCGATAGCCCTTCTTGTGCGCCTTTTCCGCGGCCTCCAGCAAAACCTGGGGATCATCGAATTCGGCGATTAAGCCGAAGACTTTTTTCCCACTTCTTTCATGCGCGTGATCCGTCATGGTGCGCACTCTCCTTAGCGCAGCTCGCCGCGCAGCATCTGCCGATGCTGCACGCGCAGTTCAAAGATTGAAATCATGGGCAGAAAGCGGACAAAAAGGCAGAGCATGGTGATGAAAAGCCCGATGGACCCCACGTAGGCCGCCCAGTCGAAGATGGTGCCCGTATACTGGCCCCAGGCCTGGGGCAGGAAATCCCGTGTGAGGCTGGTCACCACGATGACGTAACGTTCCAGCCACATGCCGATATTCACCACAATACTCGCCACGAAGAGCGGCACGGGGTTTTGGCGCACCCACTTGATCCAGAGAAACTGGGGCGACAGGACGTTACAGAACATAAGGCACCAGTAGGCCCACCAGTACCCGCCGCCGAACATGCGGTTGGACATCATGAAACGCTCGTATTCATTGCCGCTGTACCAGGCATAGAAGGCTTCGGAGAAATAGCCGTAAGCGACCACCAGTCCCGTGGCCAACATGACCTTCGCCATGTTGTCCAAGTGGCGCGTGGTGATGAAATCCTTCATGTTGAACCATTCCCGGACGGGAATCAGGATGGTGAGCACCATGGCAAAGCCCGAGTAAATGGCGCCCGCCACGAAATAGGGGGGGAAGATGGTGGTATGCCATCCGGGGATGACGCTCACGGCGAAATCGAAGGAAACAATGGTATGCACCGACACCACGAGAGGCGCCGACATGCCGCCGATTAGAAGGTAGGCCATTTCGTAGCGGAACCAGTGTCGCGCGGACCCGCGCCAGCCGAGGGCGAAAATGCCGTAGATGGTCCGGCGTATTCCCCTGGGCGCACGGTCGCGGAGCGTCGCCAAATCGGGGATGAGTCCCGTGTACCAGAAAAGGAGCGACACGGTGAAATAGGTCGAGATGGCGAATACATCCCACAAGAGGGGACTTCTGAACTGGGGCCACAGCGACATGGTGTTGGGCAGGGGGAAGATGAAGTAGATTGCCCAGGGCCGCCCCACGTGGAGAAGCGGAAAGATCCCCGCGCACATGACGGCGAAGAGGGTCATGGCCTCGGCGAAACGGTTGATCGCCGTGCGCCAGTCCTGGTGAAACAAAAGGAGAATGGCGGAGATGAGGGTGCCCGCATGGCCAATGCCAATCCACCACACCAGGTTGACAATAGCGAAGCCCCACCCCACGGGGTTGTTGATGCCCCAGATGCCCAGGCCGCGGTAAAAGAGGTACATGGTACTCAGGCCCAGGACGGCCAGGAGCAGGTTACCCACCCCAAAGACCGGGTACCAGGGCCGGGGCATGGGCTTTTCCAGCACCACGTCGCACACCGCGCGAGAAATGGATTCGTAGCTGTGGTCCGTTTCCGCCAGGGGGGGGATATTCTCCAGCGGTTCGGGTATATCCACGTATTGTGCTTCCATATGGATTATCCGTGTTCCGGTTGCGGTTCATGGGGCATGGCCGGGCCGCCTTCCCCGCCACCAGCGTCCAGATGGGCCGATGGATTATTCACCTTCGCCAGGTAGGTCGTCCGGGGCCGCGTGCCCACGTCGGCCAGCAGACTGTAATTCCGGGGGCTTTTCTTCGAGGCGGCGATTCGGCTGCCCGGGTCGTTCAGGTTGCCGAATTGGATGGCGCCCGAAGGACATGCCGCCTGACAGGCCGTAACCACCTCGCCATCCTGAATCAAACGGCCATCGCGCTTGGCCGTGATGCGCGCCATGTTGATGCGTTGCACGCAGTAGGTGCATTTCTCCATGACACCACGGCTTCGCACGGTGACGTTTGGATTCCGCATCATCTTGAGCTGGGGCGTCTTGTGGTCGGCAAACTTGAAAAAGTTGAAGCGCCGCACCTTGTAGGGGCAATTATTGGCGCAGTAGCGAGTGCCCACGCAGCGGTTGTAGACCATGTCGTTCAGGCCTTCCTTGCTGTGCATGGTCGCTCCCACGGGACAGACCGGCTCGCACGGGGCGTTCTCGCACTGCATGCAGGGCACCGGCTGGAAGGCCACCTCCGGTTCGCCGCCGTAGTCGCCTTTGTAGTAACGGTCGATGCGAATCCACTGCATCTCGCGGCCCTTTATCACCTGCTCCTTCCCCACCACGGGGATATTGTTTTCCGACTGGCAGGCCATGACGCACACATTGCAGCCCGTGCAGCGTCCCAAGTCGATGGTCATGCCCCAGGCATAACCGTCCCAACTCTTTTCGTCGGGCTTGTACAGGGTATCCTCCCGCCCGGGTGCATGATGGCCCAGGTGTTGGGCAAAATCCGGACGCTCCCTGAAGTGGGCCAAGGGCGCTTCGCGAATGAGATGACGGTCCTGGGCCGTCTCGCCCTGTTCGACGATGCTCTGCTCGATATTGTAGTGTTCTTCCGTCCGCGCCAGGGCGTAGCTCTTGCCCGTTTTCGCGAGGGACGCGCCCGTGGCGCACCAGGGAGAAGTGGAGGACCGCACGGCATAGGCGTTGAAGCCAACGCCCCGGCCCACGGGACCACAGATTTCGCGTCCGTGCCCGAGATGGACCGTAATCGCATCCCGGGGGTGCCCGAACTGATAGAGGACCGGCGCTTCCACCTGCCGTCCGTTGCAGGACAACACCACCAGGTCTTCGTGATCCAGGTGCAAGGCCCGCGCCGTGGCGGGGTGGATATGCACCGCGTTGTCCCAGGTGAGTTTCGTCAGCGGTTTCGGAAGTTCCTGGAGCCAGGCGTTGTTGGCGTAGCGGCCTTCGTGCAAGGCCGGGTCGAGGCGGAACACCACATCCAACCCCTCACGGGCCACGGGCCGGTGGGGTGGAATTCGGAGTGTCATTTTAATGCCCAGCTTTTTGGCGGTGGTGCCGGGTATGACGCCACGGCTCAACGCGTTTTTCCAAAAACGGTCAAATCCGTCACCGGGCCGGTGTTTGATCCAGGTCTCGCGCACGATGGCATGGGCATCCGGGTTTTCGTCGCCCAAAAGGACCGCCAAGACCTCGGATGCCGCCTTGCCCTTGTACAGGGGCAGGATCAGGGGTTGCACGATGGATGCCGTGCCATTGAAAGATCGCACGTCTCCCCAGGCTTCCAGGTAGTGGGCCTGCGGGATGACCCAATGGCAGTCGTGGGATGTTTCGTTCTCATGCGTGGTGAGGTGCGCCCGGAAAGGAACCCGCTCCAAAGCGTCCTTGAACCCCACATCCCACGGGGTGTCATAAACCGGGTTCCCGCCGAGGATGACGAGCATCGCCACGTCCCCGCGGTTCATGTCCTCCACCAGGGCACGCAGGGAGGCGGCCTGGTCCACGGGCTCCGCCTCCACCGGCGCGATGTGTGAGACCGCCATGCTTCCCAAACGGGCATTGATGGCATGGGCAAGAGCATGTACCGCCGCCGGCTGCCCGTCACCGGGGATCACAACGGCGCCGGGACCGTCACCTTGAAGATCCTTCAGGAGGGCGTCGAGCCAGCCGGTCGGCAGCTTTGCCGCGGCGGCTTCATCCACGTCCACGCCGGGGATACCCAGCCGGCGGGCCACCACGCGGGCCAATGTTTCCACTTCATCATGGCGTAGCCCCAGCTTGTGATCCGCCACCGCGCCGGTGAGAGTGGGAGAAGGTTCCGCCACGAAAAGGCGGCTCATGGCACCGTGATTGGCCTCCACGTCCCGCGTTCGGGCAAAGTCCCTGGCATAACGCACATGGGCGGGGCCCTGGTGGAGAAAATCCGCGTCAAGGGAAAGAACGGTCTTCACCCGCGAAAAATCGTACAGGGTTTCCACGTACCGTCCGAAAACAAGTTGCGCCCCGGCGCGCATGCCGTCGCGACCCGCCGGATCGTGTTGATGCCAGCGCATATTCGGGTACGCCTCGCGCAGGGCTTTCATCTGCCGTGCCAGGGTGGGCGAAGTCACCGTCCCCGTGAGGATTCTCAACCCCGCGCCCTGTTTTTCATCCAGCCGGGCCAACGCCGTGGCGGTATCCATGATGAAGCGGTTCCACGTGCTGATGCGCCCGCCGTAGGTCACCGTGTTAAGCCGGTCCGGGTCGTACATGTCGAGAATGGAGGCCTGGGCATGCAGGCTCGTCGCGCCATGAGATGCGGGGTGCTCGGGAAGCCCCTCGATTTTTGTGGGTCGCCCCTCGAAGCTTGTCACCACCACCCCCTGGCCATAGCCGTCGAAGGGCATGGCCGTGGCAAAATAATCAGGTTTCCCCGACACCATTTCCTCGGGCGCCTTAACATAAGGCACGATCTTCTCTTCAGGCTGCCGCGCGCAGCCCGCCATGCCCGCGAGCATCACAGAGGCCCCCATGACCTTGATGAAGTTACGCCGTCCCACGGGGTCCGGCATGACCCCGGCTTCACCGGGAAACTCCCGATGCACCAGTGCGTCAAACGGGGTGTTTCCTGACACCTCGTCGAAACTGCGCCAGTAGGCCGGACGCCGTCGAGGCGCTTTTTTCTCTGCTTCTCCAGGGTTCATAATTGCCTATTCCGGTCCTTGGCCACGGGCCTTCCATCGCCTGTCCATCAGCGGTGACACACCGAACAGTTGGTCAATTGCCCCACGGTAACGCCATATTCCTCAACCAGCCGCTTCCCCTGCTCGACCTGGTTCGCCGGTGGTTCCCAATCCACGTCGAAAATCCGGTCTTTCGGCCGCAGAAATTTCTCCGGAGCACGGTGACAGTTGAGACACCAACTCATGTGGAGCGTTTCCACCTTGCGCGTGAGAGGCATCTCATCAATGGCCCCATGGCAGGTTGTGCAGCCCACTCCCTTGGCGATATGGACGCTGTGATCAAAGTAGACGAAATCCGGGAGATCATTCAGACGGGTCCACACGATGGGCTTCCCCGTCTTCCAACTCTCCCGAACCGGCTGTAAGAGCGGAGCGTCGGGCAGCACCTGGGAATGACAGGTCATGCAGGTTTCAGTGGGTGGTATACCGGCAAAGGGAC
Organism: Candidatus Hydrogenedentota bacterium; assembly: GCA_024278275.1. Lineage (GTDB taxonomy): Bacteria > Hydrogenedentota > Hydrogenedentia > Hydrogenedentales > JAJRTN01 > JAJRTN01. Next base: position 16,961 of record JAJRTN010000052.1, on the reverse strand, counting down.
TCTCTTCCACGCTCGTGTGGCAGAAGCGACAGTCAATGGCGTTACCGCCCACATGACGCTGGTGACTGAAAGGAACCGGTTGCGCCCGATTGATGTCAACTTGCGTCAAAACGGGGGAACTATACACGACCCAACCCATGAGTGCGGCGGCACCTGCCGCGATACCCCCACCCACGACCATCAGTCGAACCAGTATGTCCGCGCCGGGGCGAAATACCTGTGCCACGAAATACTCCTCTTATTACCAATGACTCCGTTGGAAAGGGACCACCACAGCCCGCATACCACGCCCGCCACCACCAGCCCCACCACCCGGCTCCTTCCAATCGAGTGATTTAACCCGACTCCCGAGGTAATTATTCCCAACGTGATAATGATTATGATGTTTGGGGTCCGTGGCTTTTCCCTTCAATTCATCGTAATAGAAGTGACAACCAGGTCAGCCACGCCGAAGGCGGCAAATACCGCCACACCGATGGGGCGCTTTGGCAGTGAAAAGAGCATTTCTCAGGTCAAAATGCTCCCAAGAAAGTTTTTTCTTTGGCATCGGTGGTCGAGGCACGGTACCGCCCCCGGCATTTCACCAACTTCCCAGTGCCTCCCCCGTGCAGTGCCCCCAAAGGCCCCCATCAACACGCTTGCACCGAAAAAGTTGACAGTGGCAGGCTTCGGAAGAATGGGCTTGAAAACTTGACTTTCCCTGTGTCGGCGTTGGATGCTGTCCCGGTTGCGTGGAGGCAGCTTCGGTAGTACGACGAAAGCGTGGCCCCGGCCATTTCAAAGAGGAGAAAGGTTTATGACCATCGCATCGGTATGCGCGAGTGCCATGGAACAGGGCAAGGGTATTGTTCGGCTGGCGCCGGCGTGGGTGCCACGGGTTTTCTGCGTGCCGGGACGGCGCATCAAGCTGCATCCGGACGATTATTATGCGTTGGGCGGCGAACGTGGCGGTATTGATGAACGGTGGTTCGCCTCGACCACCCCGGCGGATAACGGTCCGCTCACGGGCGAACACGAAGGACTGAGCAAAATCGTCTTCGAGGATGGAGGCAGGACGGAACAGATTCTCCTGCGGGATGCCGTGGCGGAATTGAAGGGGCAGCTTATCGGCGACCGCCTCTGGAACGAATACGGGAAGTGGCCCATGTTCTCGAAGTTTTTTGACAACAAGGGCGCGCTCCCCCACCACATTCACCACCGCTCGGAACACGCGGCGCGGGTGGGGCAGATGGGCAAGCCGGAGGCATATTACTTTTCGCCGCAAGTGAACAATTATGGTGCGGACTATCCTTACACCTTCTTCGGGTTACGTCCGGGCACGACGAAGGACGAGGTGCTTCAGGCACTCAAGGACTTCACCAGGGGCGACAACCACATCACCGGCCTGTCGCAGGCCTACCGGCTGGAACCGGGAACGGGCTGGGACGTGCCACCGGGCATTCTCCACGCGCCGGGCAGTCTCTGCACCTACGAGCCGCAGTGCGCGTCGGATGTTTTCGCCATGTATCAGTCGCTGGTGGGTGACCAGGTGGTAAGCGAGGAACTGCTCTGGAAGGACACGCCGGAGGAGGAGAAAGGCAACTTCGAGTATCTCCTCGAGGTGATCGACTGGGAAGCCAATGTGGACCCCTACTTCGCCAAGAATCATTTCATGCGGCCCAAACCGGTGCGGCCGGTGGAGGAAATGGCGGCGGAAGGCTATTGCGAGAAGTGGGTCTGCTACAAGAACCGGGCCTACAGCGCCAAGGAATTGACGGTACACCCGGGCCGGACGGTTACCATTCGCGACGGAGCGGCCTATGGCATGATCCTCCTTCAGGGCCATGGGACCATGGGCGCGTGGGAGATAGAGACACCCGCCCTCATCCGCTATGGCCAGCTTACGCTGGATGAGTTCTTCGTCTCCGAGCAGGCGGCGAAAGAGGGCGTGGTCATCACGAACCGCAGCACGGTGGAAGACATGGTGATGCTGAAGCACTTCGGCGCGGACAATCCCGACCTCGTGATCGAGTAGTCTCTTACCCGTGAAATTCTGTATCCATGGCCACGAAAACATGTTTCCCCTTCTACCGTCATTCCCCCATCGCGGGAATGACGGTAAGCAGGGGATGGTGGCAGGCCGGTTTCCGGAAGGGAAAGTAAAACGCCAGCGATAAAAGTCCGTCATTGCAGGGCTGTGCTGCTTGAACCCGGGCCTCGGTTGAATACACTTGACCCGATGCCGTATCGTCCCCATGTGTTTTCTTGTCGGGGCATTGGTTGCGGGGCGCCCCGGGTCACCTCTTGCGCGGCAGGGGACATTTCAGTATGACAAAATACCTGGTCACCGGGGGAGCGGGCTTTATCGGTTCCCACTTGGCCGCGGCGATTCGTGCACGGGGCGATGCCGTGGTGATCCTGGATAACTTCTCCACGGGAAAACGTGCCAACCTGCCCAAAGGCACGGAGCTGTTGGAGGGCTCCATCACGGACATGGCCGTGTGCCGCCGCGCCGTGGAGGGCGTGGATCATGTGTTCCATGAGGCGGCTTTGCCGTCGGTGCCGCGCTCCATTGAGGATCCCCTAAGCACGCACCGGGTGAACACCACGGGGACGCTTAACATGCTCGTGGCCGCGCGGGACGCGGCGGTGAAGCGTTTTGTTTTTGCTTCCTCTTCGTCGGTTTATGGCGAAACCCCCGAATTGCCCAAAGTGGAGACCATGCCCTGCGCGCCCTGCTCGCCCTACGCGATAACGAAGTACGTGGGGGAACAATACTGCCGGGCTTTCCACCGCTTGTATGGGCTGGAAACCGTGTGTCTTCGCTACTTTAACGTTTTCGGCCCCCGCCAGGATCCTGATTCGGCTTATGCGGCGGTCATCCCCCTTTTCCTTCGCCGGCTTTGCCGGGGCGAATCCCCTGTTTTCTTCGGAGACGGTTCGCAGTCGCGGGATTTCACCTTCGTGGCCAACGTGGTTCAGGCCAATCTGGCGGCGTGCGCAGCGCCACCGGAAGCGTGTGGCGAGGTGTTTAACTGCGCATCTGGAAACCGTGTCACCGTTCGGGACACGGCGGACGCCCTGCAACGACTGCTTGGAACGGACATACCGATTAAAAAGGCCCCGGGACGGCCGGGAGATATTCGCCATTCCCACGCGGATATGAGCAAGGCCCGGGCGGTGCTCGGCTATGCCCCCCCCGTTTCCTTCGAGGATGGACTCAAAGAGACCGTACGGTGGTACACGACCACCCATGGCCAACCATGACGCGATTGACGCGCCCGGAAGAACATCATGCCTTCATCCAAGGTCGCCCTGATCAGGACCACGCCCGCCACGGTGCGTGAAGATTATCATCGCCTTCTCAACCTCGCGGACTACCAGGCAACCGTGGCCAAAGACGCCGATACGGCGCTCAAGGTCAACATCTCGTGGCATTTCTTTTATCCCGCCAGTTCAACCACGCCCTGGCAACTGGACGGCGTCATCCATGCCATGCTGACCGATGGCTATAAGAAAGAGTTGATTCACGCCTGTCACAACCGGACCGTGGTGATTGATTCCCGCCTGGGCGAGCGGGAAAACAAGCAGATCGACGTGGTGGAGGCCCATGGACTTCGGAACATCCACCTCTATGAAGGCGAGGAATGGATAGATGTGCGCGAAGCGGTGGGCGACCTGGCGGATGATTTTCTATGCCTCAACCAGGTGTACCCGAAGGGCTTCATGATTCCCCGACGTTTCATCGGCGAGAACATCATCCACCTGCCCACGGTGAAAACACATGTTTTCACCACCACCACGGGGGCCATGAAGAACGCCTTTGGCGGGCTGTTGAACGAGCATCGCCATTGGACGCACCCGGTCATCCACGAAACGCTGGTGGATCTCCTCATGATTCAGCAGCGGATTCACCGGGGTGTCTTCGCCGTGATGGACGGCACCTTCGCCGGGGATGGTCCCGGGCCCCGCTGTATGACGCCCATGGTGAAAAACGTTCTTCTTGCGTCGGCAGACCAGGTGGCCATCGACGCCGTGGCGGCCAAACTCATGGGCTTCGATCCGCTTTCCGACTGCAAGTTTATTCGCCTCGCCCACGAGCGGGGGCTGGGCTGCGGCGACCCGGAGGAGATCGAGGTGCTGGGCGACGCGGAGGAAGCCGGGAAAAGCTGGGGCTTCGTGGGGCCTTTCAAGAAGATGACCTTCGCCAGCAGGATGCAACACAAGATTTACTGGGGGCCGCTGAAGGGTCCCGTGGAATGGTCGCTCAAGACGTGGCTCGCGCCTTGGGCCTACATTGCCAGCGTCATTTATCACGACGGCTTCTGGTACCCCTGGAACAGCCGCCGCCAGATGAAGGCCTGTCTCGCCTCACCGTGGGGGAAACTTTTCCAAAACTGGGGGAAAGTGAAGGCTACCGAAGAGGGCTTCCCCGAGGTGGGGAACGAAGCGCCCGGCTTTCACCGCAACCTGCCGGGCATGGTCTGGCAGGCCGTAAAAGTTCTGGGTACATGCATCAAGGAAGCGCCCGAAGTGGCTGTTCGGAGACGCCGCCGTTAACGTTCTCTCCTATCGGGGCTGGGCGAGATTGTGCTTGTCAATGCGCCGGCGCAGCACCTGGTAGCTGATTCCCAGTTCGTCGGCCGCCTTCCGCCGATTCCACCGGTTCTTCTCCAGGGTGGTGCGAATGAGCTCCGGTGTCAGTTCAACCGGGGGCTTCTTTTTTTCTTTCTTTCTCTCCACAAATTCGGGTTTATCCAGATCAAGTTTGCCCAGCACAAGCCACCGTTTAATGGTACTTTCAAGTTCGCGGACATTGCCCGGCCAGGGCCGTTGACACAGGGCGTCCAGTTGCTCGCCGGACAGTTCAAGCTTCCGGCTACCCGTGTAGTGCTTGTATTTCTGGATGAAATACCGCACGAGCAACGGCACATCCTCGCGCCGTTCCGCCAGGGGCGGCACCCAAATGGAAACCTCATTCAACCGGAAATAGAGATCCTGGCGGAAAGAGCCGTCCCGGATTTTTTCTTCGATATCGGCGTTGGTGGCGGCAATAATCTGCACATCCACCTTTTGTGCATGGCGCCCTCCCAGTTTGGTGAACTCCTTGTGCTCGATTACCTGAAGCAGCTTGGCTTGCAGGTTGGGATGGACCTCGCAAATCTCGTCGAGAAAGATGATGCCCTTGTCGGCCAAACTGAAACGTCCCGGCTTGGCGGCCACGGCCCCGGTGAAAGCCCCACGTTCAAAGCCAAAGAGTTCGCTCTCCAGCAGTTGCTCGGGCAAAGCGCTGCAATTCACCTTCACAAAAGGATAATCACTCCGTTGCGACAGGCGGTGAATCTCGCGGGCCAGCACATCCTTCCCCACGCCGCTCTCGCCCCGCAAAAGGCAGTTGAGATCGGTTTGAGCCACCTGCTTGATGATGGCACGCATCTCCTGGATGGGGGGACTCACGCCCACGATGAGGCTTGTCTCGAAGTCGGGGCCCTCGCCGTCATCATCGCCGTTGTCTTCGCCCTTCGGACGCGCGGCCAAAGCACGTCCCAGTGCCGCCCGCACTTCCGCGAGGCTGAAGGGCTTCACCAGGAAGTCGCTGGCCCCACGGCGCATGCACTCGATAACCGTCTGGGGCACGGAATCGAGAGAGGTACAGATCACACTGGGTGAATTGGGAGCCTGGAGCAGGGAAGCCAGGACGGAAAGGGTCAGTCCCGCCTCGGGCATGAGTTCGAGCACGATGCCGACAATAGGTTGCATCTGCACGATATGGACGGCCTGTTCCACCGTACTGGCGACCTGGACCGTGTAACCGGAGTGTGAAAGCCCTTTTTCCAGGGACCAGCGCACGCCGGGGTCGGTATCGACTACCAGGATACCGCCACGCGCCGGACTAATGTGGTTCCCATGGTCCAATGCTAAATCTCTCCATGTGCCGTTTCAGCTTCTTTCCGCGGCATCCGGGACCCTGCCAGGGCCGGTCGCGTTCCGGGGCAGTAACAGCCTGAACCCACAGCAGGCGCCCTTCTCCTGTTCGAAAAGCAGCCGACCGCCGCAACTCTGGATTGTCCGCTGGGCAAGCAGAAAACTCGGCGTACCCTCGATCAACTCCGGCACCGATTGTTCCCGGGCGGCCCGGACAACATTGAACACGTCGGCGTACTGGCCGTCATGGCTTATCTCGAAACTGATAAAGCTATTATCCGTATCCGTGAGCCGCAATACCACCTGGCCGCTGGCCTCCGCGGTCCGCACGGCGCTGGAGATGAGATCCAGGAAGGTCCGGGCCAAGGTCGAGCCGTTCAAAAGCACACACTCCAGGTCCGTCCGGTAATCCTTAATGACACGGATCTTGCGGCTTTCTATGGCCATGGTCAACATATCCAGGGCCTGATCGATCATGACATCCAAATGGACCGTTTCTATTGCGTCGCGCCGCAATGTTGAAAGCTGGCGGAAGTTCTGCACCTGGTGTTGCATGCTGCTCACGTTACGCCGAATAATTTCGAGCCCTTCCACCACCTCCGGTGATGCTTTCGTTTCAACAATATAGTCCGAAATGGTGCCGATAGCCGTAAGCCCCTGGATCAGGCCCTTTGAAAGCTCGAAGGCGATATTGCCCAGGCTTGCCTGTTTCGTGGCGTGAAGGAAGAGCCGCGATTCCTGCCGTTCGTAGGCAATGAAGTGGGCACACATGCTGAGAAAGGCCATGAGATGTTCATCGGGCTCGATGCCCTGGTCCGTGAAAAACACAACCGTTCCGACGGTCCGCCCCCAGAAGCTCTGGGGGTAATCGAAAGACGTGCAGGCGCGCGCATCAAAGTCCGTGTGATAGGCCATGGCCTCGAACACAATCCCCAGGAGCTCATGCCGGCCCGGGGTGCCTTCAATTTTGACATCCTGGGCAAGGGTCTCGGCCACGATAATACGGACTTCATCGTCCTCGCCGGGCAGGGCGGCGAGAAATTCGTACGTATCGGCGCCGCAAAGGGCCACGCATCGGAGTGGTACAAACTTGCCCAGTTCCTCGAAGACGGCTTGGAAAAGGGCCTGATCCGTGAAAAACTCGGCAGACATCTGGGTCAAACGGAGTAAGGATTGCAAACGGGCGCTGATGGTTTCGCAGTGGTCGGCATATTGCCGAATGTCCACCGTGGCCTCTTCAACCCGCTGTTTAAGTTGCTCCCGCTCTTCCGACAGGAGTCGGACGAGGTTATCCCGCTCGCGGATGGCATCGTGATGCTCTTTCGCCCGGGCGACGGCGGCCAGAAGCTGGGTGGCCTCCAGGGGCTTGGTAAGGTAGTCGAAGGCCCCCGCCCGCATGGTTTCCACAATGGTGTCGGATCGATTGTCCCCGGTAAGAATGATGTTTACCAACTGCGAATCCGCCGCCTGGAACTCGGGCAGCAGATCGATCCCGCTCCCGTCGGGCAGGCCCAAGTCAATCAGCGCGCAGGCGAACCTGCCGACTTCAAACTTTTCCAGCGCCTCCGCCCGGCTCATGGCACCCGTGTGGATGTAACCACCCCCTTCAAGGATCTGCGACAGGGCCTCCTGGATGATGGCATCGTCTTCAACGACGAGTATGCTACCCTTGCTCTCCATGTCGGCTGCACCTGCTGTACGTTGACGGACGCCCTCGAAGCGGTTCCGCCTCCGCTCCAAAAGCCCCCTGCTGCAACCCAAATTCCGCTTTACTTTTGCTCACTTATTCCATCCGGGTTATAGCTTACCCCGCCGGTGCCCGCCAAGGCAAGCGCGCGTGCGAAGGTATTCGCACGCCTGTCCATGCCCCATAAACGGCAACACAAGGACTTTTCCCGTTTTACACATTTTTAGATATTGATTCAGAAATGACTTTTGTGTAAAGTGCAGGGACTGCCATGTGCTGCCGTATACAATTGACTTGGGTGCGTCAATCCGATTGGGAAGGTCGGGCGCGCTTTTCACGGGTATGTTTCCCGAGCAGAATGTTTATTCATCACAATTGGGGCGATGGATTGGCGAGTTCAATGAAGCGAAGACTCACAAACACTTATTCGAGGTTCCGTTGACTCCCAAGCGTTCTCATCATTTCCTGATTTTATGTCTGCGCGTGCTCAGCGATGTCGCAGCCATTGTGGGGGCGTATTGCCTGGCGGTTTCCCTCTCCATTCCAGAGACCAGTACATGGGGCCGCTACGCCCAGGCGAACCTGCTCTACATCGTGGTATTCACGGTGGTGTGGATTGGAACCGCGGCCGATCAGCGCCTGTTCGTGTCCCGACGCAGTGAGACACTGGTATCGCTGCTCTTTTCCATTGCCAAGGCGCTTTTCGGTGCAGCCCTCTTCAGCGCCTTCGTCATTGAGTTGCTTGAAAGCTATGGGCTGCAACGCAGGATATTCATCCCTTTCATCGCCTTCGCGCTATGCACCCTTGTACTCACCCGGCTCGCCACCGGCATCAGCCTGTGGAATCTGCGTCGCCGCGGTTACAATCATCGGCGGATACTGCTGGTGGGCGCCAATGAACGCAGTGCCCATCTGGCCGCCATTCTTTTGGCCAACGAGCAGTATGGCTATATGATCGAAGGGTTCCTGGAGAACGATGAAGAGCGCCGCCCAATTCTTGAGGAGCAAGGACTTGACTGGCTGGGCCGGGTGGAAGATTTAGAGTCCATGCTGGTGACCCATGTCTTAGACGCTGTGTACATTTCCTTGCCGGTTCGCTCTTTTTATGAGCAAATCCAGAGCATCGCCCACTTGTGTGAGGGCGTGGGTGTTCCCGTGCGTTTTCTGGCCGATCTTTTTCCCCTGCGCATGGCCACCAGCCAGGTAACCCGCATTAACAGCATCCCTTTGTTGTCGCTAAGCTTCGAGCGAGAAATACAAACCACCTTCGCGTTACGCCGCATGGTGGATATCATGGCCGCGTTGTTGCTGGTGACCATACTGGCACCCGCCATGCTTCTTATCGCGCTGGCCATTCTAATCGAATCACGCGGGCCGGTGTTCGTGTGGCGCACGGGACATGGCGGGGTAAGAACGCTGGCTTTCAGAACCGCGCCATGGCGCCCAGCGAATGCCGGCAAGGATAAAACAAGGGTGGGCCGCTTCATCGAGCGTTACGGGCTTGATGAGTTGCCCCAGTTACTGATGGTGTTGGCGGGCCGTGACGATCTCGGGGCATCCTATCTTCCCCGGGGAGGCACGGAAAAACGGGACAGTTCCGCATGAAGCGAAGTCCGAACATGAAAACGGAATAGGATCTATTGAGTCCTTTAGGCAAACATAGGACGATGTTCGTGGGTGCCCTGGCGGTGCTCGATGCCGCCCTTATCTGTGCGGCCTATATGGTCTCGCTCCATTGGGGGACACCGCTGACCGAACGCTTGTCGCGAAGCGCCTTCGAACATTTGCCCTACCTGCTCATTTTTATGGTCGTTTGGTTCGCCGCGGCCATCGATCAACGGCTTTGGAGCCTCCGATGGAACGAAACCCTCGAACAATACCTTGCCGCGGTGACGAAAACGGCCGCCAATGCCACCATTTTTTGCGTGGTGGCCATGGCCCTGTTCTCCGAACAGCAATTGGCGCGCGAAGTGCTGCTGTGGTTTTGCATATTGACCCTGGTGGTATTACTGCTCTTCCGCGCACTGGTACGGGCGACCATGTGGGAGTTGCGGCGCCGTGGACGACTTTTGCGACGTATCGTCGTGGTGGGTGCCAATGAGCGGACTCTCGGGCTGCTGGAGACCATATCCCCCAAACGGGGGTGCGGATACGAGTTGGTGGGGCTTCTCGAAGACGACGCAACCCGGTGCGATCTTTTGCGTGACTTTGACCTGACCTATCTCGGGCCGGTCAAGGAGTTAAGCCGGATTATTGAGTCCCGGCGGGTGATGGAGGTGTATATCTGCCTGCCGGTGCGCTCTCATTATGAACTTATCGAGGATATTGCCCACTACTGCGAGGGTTCAGGGGTGACGGTACACCTGCTGGCGGATCTTTTCCCCCTGCGCATTGCCACGAGCCGCCTGATGCACATCGATGACATCCCGCTCTTGTCGCTCTCGACCATCCCCGAAGCACATGCGCAACTCGCCTTCAAGCGCCTTTTCGATTTTGTCGTATCGTCGGCCCTCATCCTGATTCTCATGCCCATCCTTTTCATTCCACTGGCCATTCTCATCAAGCTGGAGTCCAGGGGACCCGTTTTCTTTGCCCAGGAGCGGGTGGGGCAGAATCAGCGACGCTTCAAGATGCTGAAGTTCCGGTCCATGGTGGCCAACGCGGAAGCGCTGCGGGCGGAGCTTGAGGACATGAACGAAGCGGACGGGCCGGTGTTCAAGATTCGCGAAGACCCGCGCATCACCCGCGTGGGCCGTTTTATACGCAAGTACAGTCTCGACGAATTCCCCCAACTCTTCAATGTGTGGATCGGACAGATGAGCTTGGTAGGCCCCCGCCCCCCGATTCCAGCCGAGGTGGAAGAGTATACCTGGAGCCAACGGCGCAGACTCAGTGTGCGACCGGGCATGACGGGCCTCTGGCAGGTGAGCGGGCGAAGCGATGTAGGCTTCGAGGAATGGGTGGAACTGGATCTTCAATATATTGACAATTGGTCTTTGACCCAGGATTTGGTTATCCTGATGAAGACATTCAGCGCGGTGGTGCGTGGGCGTGGCGCGGCATAACCACGTGGCGCGGAAGATCGCGACCGGGGATTATCATGGCGGATGATGAGCACGAAGCCATATTGAAGCAGGGTGTGGAGGCCTGGAATACCTGGCGCGGCCAATCCGGGGCGCGGCCGGACCTGTCGGAAGCATGCCTTGAACGGGCGGAGCTCGAAGGAATTGACCTGCACGGCACGAATCTGCGCGGCGCCCGCCTTTTCATGGCCAACTTGCACGGCGCGAACCTGCGCGGCGCCGACCTGGAGGAGGCCGACCTGCAGAAAGCCTGGCTCGAATCGGCCGACCTGGAGGGCGCGAATCTGCACCGGGCGGACTTTCAGGCCGCCATCCTGCGAAACGCGAATCTGCGCAACACCCGGCTCAAAGGCGCTTACCTGAGAGAAGCCGAGATGCATGGCACGCAACTGGAAGGGGCGGGCCTGTCATTGAAGCAGCGTTTATACTTCATGCGCCACCCTCATTTGATCCGGGATAGCGTGGCGGACCGGGACTCACGGAAGCGACCGGGGGCATAATAGTCCCTTACCCGTGAAGTTCTGTACAAAGGATCACGAAAACGCGTTTGCCCCATATGGAGCCTCGCGTTCACAGGGGTGACGGGTTGGTCGTGGCATGGATGGCACTGGCGAAACCTGGTTCCGGCTTGGCCGGGTCAAGTGTTTGTAGCTGTTTACGGTGTTGCCCCATCCCGGGTTTTCGTGAGAAGACCGAGGCTTCTCCGCACGTGATGCACCCGTTCCCTGCGGCCATTGAACAGGCACCGTGAAAACTACAGCGTAATCACCGCCGTGCGGTCCCGTGCCTCGCCACGGGTCCACTCGCGCCCGGAAAGGTAGGAACGCTTCGCGAACGACGGATCGCTGAGCCCCCGCGTTTCGACCTCGATGCGGTCGTCGTGGACGGTGAAAAGCCGGTATTCGACGGGATACTCAGGCAAGGCGGCGGTCACGATATGAAACACACCGTTTCGCACCTCGATGAAGTTCACATGGTTGTGTCCACTCACCACGGCCTTCACTTGGGGCGCATGGGCCAGTATTTCCATCAGCAGTGGCCCGTTGTCCAGGCACCCCGTATCCTGACAATCATCGGAACGGATGCGTTCGGGAATGGGTACCGCCGGATAATGGGTGGCCACCAGGGTCGGCGTATGGGGCTGACGGCGCAATTCTTCTTCAAGCCACGCCAGTTGATGAGGCGGGACCGACCATCGCGCCCCCCCCGGGGTGATGTCCAGGTGGACCGCCACCGACGCCTCACTCACCGGACTCAGGGAATCATCGGTCCACTTCCACCAGGGATCCAGTACCATGACCCGCAGATTCCGGTGCTGAAAGGCGTAGTACGTGCGGGCTTCGGGCAGGCGACGGGCAAAGGTGTCCAGGAACCACTTGCGTGAATCAGGCAGGACGAAATCATGGTTTCCGCCCATGGGGTAATAGGGAATTCCGAGGCTGTCCATGAGCCGCCCGGCTTCGATCATGGCTTCCCGGGTTTGCTTGCTCACAATATCGCCCGTGGCGAGAATGAAGTCCGGAGAGAGGACGGCCAAGTCCCGGCGAAGGCAGGCCATGACATCGGGCATCATGGTACAGATTACGCGGCTGTTCCACACACCGTCGTAGTCACTGGCCAGATGTGGATCCGAGAGCTGAACGAATCGCCACATGAATTATCCCTGTATTGTCCGGATCAACGATACCACAGCATGCCCTTTGATGCAAAAAGTAAAGGATTCGGCAAGCGTGGTGAACGTGCGTCGAAAGTCAAGGGCAGGTGGAAGCAACGTGTCCCCCTTCGTTCCACGTCCTCTGCGGGAATGCCTGCCCCTTCGCACCGCTCTCATTTTGCGGGTTTGGGGTCGCCCACCTTCAGACGGGCCCGGCGACGAAGCACCACGAAGACAATCATACCCAGAATCACCGACAGGATAGCGTATTCCTGCTGCTGCGTAAGGGAATCCGTCAAAAAACCACCCGGATTCCCGTCCCCCCGGAACATTTCCACGATGAAGCGGTGAATACCATAAAGCACGAGATACACCGGCAGGGTAAAGCCCGTGAAAGGATGCCATTTCTTGCGCAGGAACAACAGAATGACACAAATGGTGAGCAGATCGATAACACTATAGAGCTGCGTGGGATGCACCACATAAGACCAGTGGTGGGTAGCACTTCCCATGGGGAAATGGGCTTGATACGCCGGGCTGCCTTCCGGAAAACGTATCCCCCAGGGCAGCCCGTCCGCACGGCGCCCATAGCAACAACCATAGAGGAGGCATCCCACGCGCCCGAAAGCGTGCGCCAGGGGCACCCACGGGATCACCACGTCAGCCAGTCCCCAAAAGGGGATCTTGCGGCGGCGCGTGGCCACGATGGTGTAGATGAGCACGGCCGGAACGGCACCCTGAAACACCAGACCACCACGCCACAGGGCGATCCACCCCAAGGGGTCGGACCAGGAGTAGGCCTGGGGCACCATGAGGATGTGCAGCAGGCGCGTGGCCGCCACGCCGATGCCCAGGGACCAGAAACTCATGGTGGCCAGGGCATCTGCGTCAAACCCCGCCTTGCGCGCATCGCGCTGGGCAAAGTGAAGAAACGTAAGAAACCCCATGGCAATCATGAAGCCATAGGAATAGAGCTGGAGCTTGCCTATCTGCAACAGGACGGGATACATGGAAAACTGCCGATCTCCTCGGGGGGAGTCTACGCGCAATACCGGGGCCGATGCAATGAATTGGCACACAAAAAGACGCGACGAAGAATAAATCGCCGCGCCTAAATCCAGGTCCGGTCCCGCCTCTAACGGAATGCGGTCCGGTTCTTCTCTAATTCCTCCTGACAAGCAATGCAGTAACGGGCGGAGGGAAACGCCTCAAGACGCTTCTTGGGAATCGGCTGCTCGCACCCTTCGCACGTCCCGAATCGCCCTTCACGCAACCGTTTCAGGGCATCCGTCACTTCATTGAGCCAGTGGGACTCACCGCTGGCGATGTTCAACGAGGTCTCCAGGTCAAAACTATCCGTCCCGGCATCGGCGTAACTGGACAGATCACCCCCCTTATCGCGTCCCGACTCATACCGTGACGCTTCCTCAATACTGCGAATGTGACCGCCGAGACGCTCATGCTCCGCCAGCAGGAGCTTCTCGAACTTGGCAAGCTCTCTCTTGTTCATGAGGGGCGCCTCCCATAAATAACCGCCATATAACAACAAGCCTCCTTTGACAATAGCTTCCCTTGGCTGGCAACACATTGTATATTACGACGGCCTAAAAACCTGCCCATCCCGGGGCGACACAGCCGTTGTACAAAGCATCGCGCCTGTTTTCGCTCCGGGTGTCCCCGGAAAGGTTGCAGGAAGATACCATAGCCTACACCCAAAGTCAAGCCAACCAATTTTTGTAAGTATTATTCTGATAATTATTGAAATTAGTCCCGTAAACACCATGCCATGGGAGAATTGAAACGCCTGATGGGAACCGCTGATTTGTGCCACTTGCGAAATGGTGATTTTCAGCGAGACCGCCCCATACCCCGGTATGTTGTGGTCCTCTTGGCCGCAACATACAAGACATTGGACCCGAAACGGTCCGATAGATGGCATGAATAAATATCCTCACTTCGCAGACATCTCGACTTGCATGTGCTTTCCCGTTGGCGTATCGTGAACCACTCAAGCAACGAGGAGAATGGTCGCGTGAAAAAGAGAAGCAGCAACAATGGTTTTCAGTCGAACACAGGCTTGGGGCGCCGGGACTTCCTGCGCCAGACGGGTCTCGGTGCCGTCGGCGCCCTCATGTCCATGACACTCGCCCGTCCCGCGAAAGCGTCGAAATCCAGGCCCTCCCGCCCCAACGTGGTGTTCATCCTGGTCGATGACATGGGATGGCCCGATGCCGGTTGCTATGGAAACACCTTCCACGAGACCCCGAACATCGACCGTCTCGCGGCGCAGGGGATGCGCTTTACCGATGCCTACGCCGCCTGTCCCGTTTGCTCGCCCACCCGGGCCAGCATCATGTCGGGCCAGTATCCGGCGCACGTGGGCATTATCGATTTCATCCCCGGACACTGGCGTCCCTATGAGAAGCTGCGCGTCCCCACGAACCGGACGCAGTACCTTCCGCTGGAAATCGTGACCGTGGCCGAGGCGCTGAAGGCGGAAGGTTACGCGACCGGCATGTTCGGCAAGTGGCACCTCGGTGGCCGCGGCTACTACCCCGATAAGCAGGGCTTCGACGTGATGAGCGTGTCACGGGGAACCCACAACCGGGTGAAATTGTATCCGTCCCGCCCGCTGCCACCCGACGCCTACCTGAGCGAAGTACTGACGGAGGAAGCTGATGCGTTCATCAAGGCCAACAGGGATAGACCCTTTTTCCTCTACCTGGCCCACTACGCGGTACACATACCGCTTCAGGCGCGGCAGGCACTGATCGACAAGTACGAGAAAAAGCCCAAGCCCGCCACCGGCGTCAACAATCCCATCTATGCCGCCATGGTGGAACACGTGGACAACAGCGTGGGCGCGGTCATGAAGCAACTCGATGACCTGGGGCTCACGGAAAACACGCTGCTCATCTTCTTTTCCGATAACGGCGGACTCCACCAGATTTTCAATGGAAACGGTCCTATCGTTTCCACCAACGCGCCCTTGCGCGACGAAAAAGGCACGGTATACGAAGGCGGCATCCGAGAGCCGCTTATCGTGCGGTGGCCCGGCGTGGTGGCCCCCGGCACCACCTGCCACGAACCCGTGACCAGCGTGGATTTCTTCCCCACCCTGCTCGAAGCCACCCATGCCGCGCCACACCAGGGCCAGGACCTGGACGGCAAGAGCCTGGTGCCCTTGTTGAAAGGGCGGAAACACCTGGGACGGGATGCCATCTACTGGCACTACCCCATGTATCACCACGGCACCCCCGCCGGCGCCATCCGCATGGGCGACTGGAAACTCATCGAGTTCTTCGACGACAACCACCTCGAACTCTATAACCTGGCCGAAGACATCGGCGAAACCACGAATCTCGCCGAGCGCCACCCGCGCCGGGCAAAACGCATGCAACGGAAATTGGCCCAATGGCGTGTCTCAGTGAACGCCGCCATGCCCACGCCCAACCCGGATTTCGATCCCGACCGCCGAAAAGAGTGGGGAAAACACCCCGCTTAAAGAAGAATTTCGCATTCGTGTCCAGAGGGGCTAACTCGTCCGTAGTCTGTCCCTGTCCATGCACTTGGTCAATTCCACTTGGTCAATTCCAGGTCCAATGCGCCCGTGTCATCGAGTGCCGTCTGCGTGCCGATACGCATGTTCATGTAAACGCACGTTAGTCGCAAGACTTATCGCCATCGAATACAGGTTCAACGAGGAATTTCGTAGACGGCAGAATATCCCGTACGATAATCTGCCTGGGAGCGTACTCCGCACGCCGCTTCTCCACTGTTTCGGGACCAACTCCAATTACCTCCACCCTCAAGACCTCCCCGGAGGCAGCATCTATGTAAACAGCCCCCAGCCTGTTATATTCGTCAATTGTACGGACCAAGATTCTCCAACAAAGTCTGGGGCTTACCGTACTAATTGTGGGATAATCAGGATAGGGAGAATCGACGTCAACATCTGACCAATCTTCAGGGCAAACAATCAGTGGTCCCTGTCCGGGATTCTCGGATGGAAATAATTCAACACCTACGGACTTCCCGGTCTTTGAACGAAGAAATGCCTCATACCGCCTCGTAGCTATCTTGCCGGCTTCTTCCTCGCTGATAAGAACCTACGTGTCTTTGGGATACTCACTTTCCTGCGCTGGTGGCCGGAATCTTGCTGACAGAATGGCCCCTTTGTTGAATGACACCGTAATTGAAACATGATGGAAAGCGTACTGCATGCCTTTGTATTGGTACGGAATGTAAAAGACCCAGCCTTGTTCGGTCTGGGTTACTCGTGTGTAGGGATGAAGAGGCAGTACGCTGGGAGCCTGCTTTTCCAGAAAAGACACGGTGGTCCGCAAAGCATCGAAACAGGTCGTTGGTTTGTTGGGGGTTGACAAGTATCCCGGTTGACAAGTTATGGAAAACGGTTTGCGGGAGAGTAGAACTTCTATACTGGGGCGCTGGACGGGCACGGGTTTTGTCGGCATGAATGGGTTCAAGCGATTCTTAGAGGGTGTTTGCAAAGTGTAGTTTAGGCTAACCCTCTGCCGCAAGAGACTGCCACCCCTTTCATCTGCCCGGCTTTGCCGGGCTTTCTTCTTGACTTTTAAGTATAGCGTATATAACATATGCTATACTTAATGCG
>JAJRTN010000051.1 GCA_024278275.1 Candidatus Hydrogenedentota bacterium | reverse complement strand
TTGCCCGGTCTTGGACAGGCCCCTTAACCGGGCAACAGGAAAACGGGAGACCTGATCCCCAAAAAAGGTGTTTTCAGAAGGAAAGAACCCTATTCTATGCGGGTCGAAGCGTTACGGCGATTCTGTCTTGGACAGCAGTGGAGTTGAGACAACGTTTCAGACCACCTCAATTCGTGAATTACCAAACCAGTGAGACAGAAATACTGCGTTTTCGAACCCTTACATCGCAAGCCACAATCGCCACTTTCGTCAACATACATCAGATACATAAGCCAACGTCACGGATTCCCCAACATCTTCTTTTTTCCTGCTCTTGGAACCATTGCTTCCTCTCCATAGTCATGCTTCCCGCCTCATGTCATCCGGTGGTAATCACTAGAGGCGGGGAATTGAACCACGAATGGCCGCATATCCACGCTAGCCCTATTTCCGCGGCAAGACGATCCCCTCGCGGGTGTCCCGCCCGCACTACCCGCAGTGACAAGACGGCCTCCCCTGTTAAGGGTTAAGATTCGGTGTGCCGGTTGCGCACCCTGTGCAGCGCTTGGGGATGCGCACCCTCTCTTTCGCAAGTGCTTCTTCCATGCCCCCCCCCGCTTATCCGCCTTTGGGGTTGCGTCTGCCCGCGTTCATGAGCAACACGATCAAGAGGAACACGCCCACCGTCTGGGCAATGATGATGATGGTGCCGCTTCGGCCCAGCTTGGGCAGCAGGGCGCCGCCCAGTCCCAGCACGGCGGCCACGAGAAAGATGAACTCCACCGCCTGGCGGGGCGTCATGCCAAGGTCCACGAGACGGTGGGAGAAATGGCGCTTGTCGCCTTTCATGATGGATTCGCCGTTACGCCATCGGATGTAGATGACGCTGAAGGTGTCGAAGAGGGGGACGCTGAGCGCGAGGAGAGGCGCGGCCACGGCGCTATAGGAGGGCGTGCCGGGATGGCCGGCGGTGGCCTGCACATGGTAGGTGCCCAACACGGCGGTGGTGGCTAGGATGTAGCCGTTGAACATGGAGCCCGCGTCGCCCATGAAGATCCGCGCGGGACTCAGGTTGTGGTACAGGAACCCGCCTACCGCCCCCGCGAAAACCACCAGGATGAACCGGACCAGGTAATCGTCGGGCTGCACACACAGGAAGAAGGAAACGGCGGCGATGATGGACACCCCGCCGCACAGGCCGTCCATGTTGTCGAGGAAGTTGAGTGAATTGGTCAGCAGAATGACCCAGAACATGGTGACCAGGGCCGAGAGGATCGGGTTGGACAGCACGAAGAGTTCGATGCGTACATCGAAGGCCACCAGGGCCGCCGCCGCGACGATTTGTCCCACCAGCTTGAGCCAGGGGGTGAGGCTCTTCAAATCGTCCACGACACCAAGCAGGAAAATAAGGGACGCCCCCAGCAGGATCCCGATGATGCGGCCGAAGGCGTCTTCCCCCAGGAAGGTCAGCAGGTGGGTCCGCACCCAGGCCATGCCCAGTTGGTCGGAGAGATAGACCGTGAGAAACGCGCCCAGGAGAATGGCGTAGAAGGTCGCCACGATGGCCACGCCGCCCAGGAGAGGGATGGGACGGTGGTGCATTTTCCGGTGGCCCGGTTGATCCATGATGGACCAGCGCAACGCGAGTACGCGCACCAGCGCCGTGAGGCCCACGGCCACGAAAAAGGAGAGGCCCAGGCCCCACCCGTAAATTACATATTCCGTCCGCACGATGCCCGTACTTCCTCGTAGATCCTGAACTCCTGGCGTGCCACGGTTTCAGCGTTGAACTCGGTCTCGACGCGCCGACGCGCCGATGCCCCCAGGGCCGCCCGCTTTTCGGGGTCCTCCAACAAGGTATTAAGCGCGTCGGCCAAGGCATCGGGATCGCGCGGCGGTACGTTGAGTCCCGTTACGCCGTGACGGTTTACCAACTCCACGCCGGTTCCCAGCCGGGTGGCGACCACGGGCTTGCCGCAGGCCTGTGCCTCAAGCATGGAAATACCAAACGCCTCACTTCGCTCCACCGAGGGGAAGGCGAAAACCGCGCAGGCGTGCAGGTGGTCCACCAGGTCGGCCTGGTTCAACACGCCCGGGAAAGCAATGTCCACGCCCAGTTCACGCGCCCGGGCCATGCACCCGTCCCGTTCGGGACCGTCACCCGCGATGACCACCTTGGCCCGTATCCGGGGTGCGGCCTCCACCAGGTAACGAAGCCCCTTGTAGTAGCGGTGACGGCCCGAAAACAAAACAAAAGCGCCGTACTGCTCACGCAGGGCGGTCACCCGGCCGGGATTGGGGTGTTGGAATTCATCCGGCAGAATACCCAGGGGCACCACCCGGCAGTAGGCCCGCATGGAACGCAGGATAGGGGAAGTCTCCAGGTATTGCGTTGACGCGGGCAGAATAATATCAGCCTGTCGCAGAAACTGCATCAGGAAAGGCCGATACAGTTTCATGGCGGTTGCCTGGCGCACCACGTCGCTCTGGTATCGCACCACCAGCATACCTTTGGGTCGCGCCAGGAGCCAGGCCAGTTCCGCGGTGGGGTTGGGGCAATGGATGACGGTCACATCGCCCGCGAGTCGCCGCAGATGCCACGGAAAGGAGGGGGCGAAGGGGGCGCTCTGAAAACGGCCCCACTCGCCCACTTCGGTAACCTCCGTGCCATCACGCTCGATGACACGTGTTTGGCGGCATCGGCTGCACACCAGGGCCCGGACTTGGGCCCATTGGCGTTGAAAGCGGCACATGAGGGCCATGTGGCGCTCCATGCCGCCGTGGATGGGCGGGGCGAAGTCTTTGTATACGTGAAGGATGTGCAAGGCCGGACCGTCCTGGTGGAAACGTGGTGATACTACGGAGACAAGCGATTATACACGGCCGGCCCAAGCCCGGTGAAACGGACGGCATTGACGGCCGCCTGGAGGCGCGTTCCCGGGCACCGCGTGAGGCGGCGCGCCGCCTGGGGACTCCCCCCGGTATCAAGACATCCCAAGCGTCGGCCCTTACCTTCACAAAAACTCCTGCACCACCTGCTTCGCCGGTTTGCGCGGGTGCCTCGGAGAGGCTATAGTTCCTTACCCGTGAAGTTCTGTACAAAGGGGCATGAACGGCTGTAGCGATTCCCGGTTTCGGTTGAGCCGGGTCAGTTCATACATTGCGCGTTCCCGCAAGGAGGTGCGGGATCCTGGAGCGCGGGGGATACCTTTGCCGCGAACACACGAGAAAGGAAAAGTCCATGACAAAGCGAACAACCCTTGTGTTGGTAACGATGCTTACCCTGGCGGGGTTGGCGGGGGGAGAACCAAGCGTGGTCGATTATGGTGCCGTGGCGGACGGAGTAACGGATGACACCAACGCCATCCAGAAAGCACTGGACGCGGTGGCCGCCGACAAGGGCGGCGTCCTTGTCCTGCCCAAGGGGAAGTATCTCATCGCCGGGAGTCTGAATATCCCCCGCGGCGTGACGCTGAAGGGCGCATGGGAAGGCCCTCACTCCACCTATGAAGGGGAGGGAACGCTGCTCCTCGCGACCGGCGGCAAAGGCGACGAGGACGGGACGCCGCTGATCACCCTGAACGTGAGTTCGACGGTGAAGGGACTGACGATTTATTACCCCGAACAGGATCCCGCCGATTTCATCCCGTACCCGTGGACGATTCAGGGCAATGGCACACACGGCAACGTTATCGACTGCGTACTCATCAACCCCTACAAAGCCATCGATTTCGGGACGAATCCCGGATGCGAAATGCACTATATCCGCAATGTATACGGTCAACCGCTGAAACTGGGCATTTATATTGATGGTTGCACCGACATCGGGCGTATCGAGAACGTCCACTTCAATCCCAATCCCTGGACACGCATGCGTGTGCCGGGAATGGAATTCAAGGGGGATGTCCCGGTTCTGTTTCAGAAGCTCAAGGAGAGCCTCGTCGGCTTCAAGATTGGCAGGACAGACTGGCAATACATGAGCAACTGTTTTGTCATCTTCCCCAAAATCGGCTTCCATTTTGTCAAAACGCCCAACGGGTCGCCGAACGTGGTGCTGACCCAGTGCGGCAGCGATGTGGGGCCGCTCGCCGTGCGCGTGGATAGCGCGCAGGGCCATGCCGGCGTGGCCTTCGTCAACTGCCAGTTCATGCAGACCATCGAAATCGGCCCGGAAAATACGGGGCCCGTCAAGTTCAGCAATTGCGGCTTCTGGCCGGCCGGCGACTACGGCAGGCCCCAGATCGTGCAAGCCGGCCAAGGCACCCTGATGCTGGACAATTGCCATTTCGCAGACTGGAACAGTGGACAACCTTGTGTGCTGGTCAGTAATGGATCGACCCTGATAAACGGCTGCGACTTTATCGCCACCCATGACGCCGCCGTTCAGATCGAAGAGGGCGCCCTGGGTGTAACGGTCCCGGGCTGTCGCCTCCGCGGCGGAGCCGACAAGGTCGTCAACAACAGCCAGACCGCCCAGGTAGAGATCGGGTCGAACCTTGTGCAGTAGTTGAATAGAGAGCCCCTGAATTGAGAAAGGCCTTCTTTTAAGGGCGGCTGTGCCACATTTACTGTGCCGCTACATTTACCCTCCCTCCCCGCCGGCTTCCCGGTACTCCTTGAGCTTGTTGCGGAGCGTGCGCACGCTGATGCCCAGCATCTCGGCGGCGCGGGTGCGGTTCTGGGCGCATGCGTCGAGGGTGGCAAAGATGAGCTTCTTCTCCATCTCGCCGACGGTCAGGCCCGGACGGATGCCGGCGTTCCGGCTGGCGCCAAGGCTGGGGGCGTTGAGCGGAAAGTGCTCCGGTTTGAGCATGTCCTCGCCGGCGAGCACGACGGCGCGTTCGACGGCGTTTTGCAATTCCCGCACGTTTCCCGGCCATCCGTAGGCCTGCAAATACTCAAGTGCTTCCGTGGTGAAGCCCGCCACCTGGCGGCCGTTGTCGCGATTGGACCGGTGCAGGAAATGTTCCAGCAGGCGCGGGATGTCCTCCCGGCGCTCGCGCAAGGGCGGCAAATGGATGGTGATCACGTTGAGCCGGAAGAAAAGGTCTTCACGAAACTTGCCCTCCTCCACCGCCCGCTCCAGGGGGCGGTTCGTCGTGGCGAGGATACGTGTATTGACCTGGATGGTATCGGTGCCGCCCACACGTTCGAACTCCCGTTCCTGCAGGGCCCGCAGCAGCTTCGCCTGGAGCTCCACGTTGATCTCGCTCACCTCGTCCAGCAGGAGGGAGCCGCCGTCGGCCAACTCAAAGCGCCCGATTTTTCGCGTGTGGGCGCCGGTAAAGGCACCCCGTTCGTGGCCGAAAAGTTCGCTTTCCAGGATGCCCGCGGAGAGGGCCGCGCAATTCACCTTGATGAAAGGTTTGTCGCGGCGCCGGCCACCCTGGTGGATGGCGCGGGCGACCAATTCCTTGCCCGTGCCGCTTTCACCCCGTATCAGCACCGTGGCACGGCTGTCCGCCACCTTGGCGATCTGTTCATGCAGGGCGGCCATGGCGCGTCCGTCGCCCACCATGGAACGGGCGGCGTCGGGGGTGTTCAGTTCTTCCCGGAGGAAGCGGTTTTCCCGCGCCAGGCGGGCCTGTTCGAGGGCGCGGCTCACGGCCAGCTCGATGGCGTCGGGCGTGAAAGGTTTCAGGATGTAGTCGCTCGCGCCGGCCTTGAGCGCCGTTACCGCGGTTTCCACCGTGCCATAGCCCGTCATGACGATCACCTTGGTCTCGGACTGGATCTCCTGCACCCGCCCCAGCACTTCCAGCCCGTCCATGGGCGTCATTTTGAGATCGGTGATCACGGCATCATGGCCCCGCGCTTCGAACAGGCGGAGACCGTCGGCGCCATTGGAGGCCGTATCCACCCGGTAGCCGGCGCGCGTCATGGCCTCTTCGACATACTCGCGCATCAATGCTTCATCGTCGATAACCAGGATACAATGTTTCGCCATGGAACCTCTTTGCTGGTTGATACTTATTCGGCACGGGGCAAACGAACATAAAAGGTGGCGCCACGGCCCGCTTCGCTTTCCGCGCGAAGTTCACCGCCGTGCCCTTCGACAATTTTCGCGCACACCGCCAGGCCCAGCCCCGTGCCTTTTTCCCGGGTGGTAAAGAAGGGTGAGAAAACCCGGGCCAGGTCCTCTTCCGCAATACCATGCCCCGTGTCCTGGAAAGCAAGAGTCACGTCACCGCTTCCCGCCTCGGCGTCAATGTCGATCCGTCCCGCGCCTTCCATGCTCTGCACGGCGTTCAGAAGAATGTTCAGGAAAACCTGGCGCACCTTGTCCGGGTCGGCCAGTACGCGCAGTTCCGGGTTGATGCGGTTGTTTACGCTGACCTGCCCGGGGTCGAGGGCGACAAAACCGAGTGCCGCGTCCACCAACGCGGCGACTCCCGTTGGTTTGAGGTGGAGTTCCACGGGGCGCGTGTATTCGAGCAGTCCGTTTACTACCTTGTCCAGGCTTTTCGCTCCCGCTTCGATCTTTTCCACCAGACGCCGCCGGGGATCGTCTTCGGGGATGTCTTGCGCGAGAAAGGCCGTGAATCCGCGAATGCCGCCCAGGGGATTGCGGATCTCATGGGCTACCGTGGCCGCCATTTCCCCGATGGCCGCGAGCCTGTCCATTTGGCGAACCTGTTCCCGCAGGGCGATGAGTTCGCTCAGGTCTTGGAAAGTCTTGACGCGCCCCATTCGGTTACCGGCGCGATCCGCCATGGGGCTGTCCCGTTCGCTCAAAGGCGCCTGCCGCCCGCTTCGCGTGCGCAATGCCTGGGCGCCGGGGTTTTTGGGCGCGGCGAAGTCCCGGCCGAAGACTTCCCGGAAAGGTTTCCCCGTCACTTCCTCGGCCCTATAGCCGAGCACGGTGCCCGCCGCACGGTTGAAGCGCGTGATGATGCCATCATTATCCACCGCGATCACGCCATCGGACATACTTTCCAGGAGGTTGCTCAGGTAATCCGACGTGATGGCGAGTTCACGGTTCTTCGCTTCCAATTCCCGATCCAGCTCATGCACGCGCGCCTCGAGTCGGCGGTAGGCCTCCTCCATGGTTTGACTGGTCAAGGTGAGGGCGTCCATGGCCCGCAGCAGGGCGTCCAGGTCCGCGTGGTCTGTTTTCACGGGTTGCGTCATTCAAGCCTTTCGGTCCAGGAAGCCCGCGTCGTCCCCACCCGGGCGGTACTTCCGTATCAAGTCGCGTCCGTGGCGCAGGGCGTCGAGACCGGCACGTTGCCGCAGACGCACGCCCTCCGCCGTGATCAACAATTCCTGGTACCGGGCACGAAGCGCTTCGGAGAGTTTTTCGGCCTCGCGTGCCCGTTCTTTCACCGCCGCGCGCCTTTCGGCGGATTCACCGGCGCCGTTGTTCCACTCATGCAGCAGTCCGTGATGTTCCCGTTTGAAATGTTCCGCTTCCCGCGTTCGCCGGGCCTGCGCGTCCAGGAGCCGTTCCATATCGTCCGACCCCATGACCCGTTCAAGTTCGTCCAACTCACGCAACACCGCGCGCATCCACGCCATATGGCGATCCAGGTATCGGATGATGCGCTCAGCCAGGGGATCACCCATGGGCCCGTCCCTCAGCCCACATCGCTTCCGCCTCCGCGAATCTTCTGTTGCAGGCGTGCGTACTCCGCCTTGGCTTCAGCTTCAGTCGCCCACGGTGTGTCGCTGTTCGCGATTCGCCCATAGAGCGAAATGCTGCCCTGGAAGTCCGACAGCTCCAACAGTGCGTTGGCCCGTTGGAACACGGCCCAGCGCGGATCCGTTTCGGGCGTCTCCGCCGAGTTCCCCGCAAGACTCGCGGCATCGATGGCAATCTTGTAGGTATCCGCGGCGCTTCGGAAGGCCCCCTGGTTGTACTGGTGATCGCCCAAAGCGATGGCCGCGTCGATCAGGTAAGGCGCGTCCGAGGGCGTTTGGTCCACATGCCCCTTCATCTCCATGACCATGCGGCGCGCATCGGCGACACGGTTGTTGATAAGGTAGACCTTCAAGAGGCGCTGATCATCGGCCATCGTTCTTGAACGGGGATAGGCCAGGCAGGCATCTTCGAGGTATCGCAGGCTCTGGCGGGGATCCAGCGGAAGCAGGCTCTTTCCCGCTTCGTTCAGCAGCCGGTAGGCGGTTTGGTCTTTTACGCGCGCCAGGTCGACGCGTTTCAGCGCTTCCATGCCCTTGTCCACGTCTCCCGCCGACAGCAATGCCGTCGCGGCGAGGGCGAGATCCTCCGGTTGATCCGCCTTGTCCACAATCTCCCGCGACAATTCGACCACCCGTTCATTCAAGCCCAGGTCGCGGTACATATCAACCAGGGCGAGCAGGGTATTCAGCCGTTTCGGGCTGCCCAAGGTGGCTTGGGCAAGATTTTCAAGGCGGTCCACGGCCCCGCCCACCCTGCCCTCCTGGTAGAGCAACTGGGCCAGTTCGATGTTTCCCGTGAGCGCCTGCCCCGTATCCCCGAAATCGTCGGCAAGCTTCTCGTAGGCCTTGCGCGCATCGCCCGGCATGTCGGCCACCCGGAAAAAACGGGCGGCCATCAAGAGAACCTCGGGATCCGCGGCCCCTGCGGCATCGGCATCGATCAGGGCCATGGCGGCGCTGAAAGGATGACCATACCGACCCAGCAACTCGCCCTTGTTCCGCAGTACGCGGGGATCATCGGGATAGGTGACAGCCGCACGGTTGGCGGTGGCCAACGCCGCTTCGCCATCACCCATGTCGTCCTGCACCTGGCTCAGTTCAACCAGGGCCATGGGCGCTTCCGGTGATTTGGGATAAAAACTCAGCAGGTCGTTGAGGGCGTGGCGTGCGTCCTCGAAGCGGCCAAGCTTGCGGTAGCACTGCGCCAGCAGCAGGTAGACTTTGTCGTTGCCCTCGCTGGTGGTGGCCGTGCCCAGGCGCGTTTCCAACTGCATGGCGGCGTCGGCATAGCTCCGCTGCGCATAGGCGAGCCGTCCCAGGCGCAGAAAGGCTTCCGCGCCCACCTTGTTGTCCCGTTCCGCCCGCGCCACGCGAAGGTAGAGCGTGCGCGCGTCCTCGTAGCTGCCGGCCATTTCATTGGCGTCGCCATAGGCCAGCCGGGCCTGGCTGTAGTGGCGCGATCCCGGGAAGTTCTTGATAAGGGTTCGCGCGTACTGGGCGGCCTGGAGCGGCTCTCCCAGTTGCATCGCCAGGCGCGAGGCATCCATGAGCACGTCATCCAGACGCGCCATGTTGGGGTAGTAACTTATGATGTCGTCGTAAACGTCGCCGGCCGCACGGGGCAGGCCGTCCTGTTCATAAAGTTTCGCCTTCCAATACAGCGCCTCGGGCGCGCGGGGGTGGTTTCGGGCCGACGCCACCACGCGGTCGATGTCCCCAAGCAACTCGGGGATACGCTCGCTGTTCTCGCGATAGCGCAAACCCCGGCAACGCGCTTCGAGCCAGAGATACCGGGCATCGTCGCGCAGGGGACCGGGAGCCGCCCTGGCAATGGGCTCCTTCAGCGCTTCCGCGGCGGCTCCATACTCACCGGCGCTCATGTGGGCTTTCGCCCGCTCCATCGCCAATTCCAACGCGTCCGCCGTGGCCACGTGAATCCGGGAGATATCCGGGATACGCTCCATGTTCAGCCACAACCCCGTGAACGTGCCAAAGCCGGCCACCAGCGCCGCCGCAAGACAGGCCACCAGGCGGAGGGCATGCTCCCGAACGAAACTGCCCAACGCGCCGGGTGGCGCGGGTGGGGGGGATGCGGCGGTGCTTCGCGGGGCGGATGCCTCCGCCAGGGCGGCTTCTATCGCCTCGCGCCGTTGGGCATCACGGCGCCCCTGCACGTCCTTGGCCTCCTCCATAACCGCGTCCAGGTCGGCTTGCGACAGCAGCGGGGGCGTATCGCCTTCGGGGGTGGTGGCCGCCGCGGCCAAATTCTCCGCGCCCACCTCCTCCGTCGGCGTGCCCACCGCCGAGGCAATGATGGAGTCCACCATGTCCTGGGATATTTCGTCGTCTTCCTCCGCATCAGGGGTTTCATCGGGCGCCGCCGGAGGCTCGTCCGCCACGGTGCCCAAACCCGAGATAAGCTCGTCAATACCGCTTTGGTTGAGCGCGGTATCGTCGTCGGCCTCCGCGGCCGGTGTCACCGCGGCGTCCGGTTCCTTGCCGTCCAGCACCGATTCGTCGTTCGATTGCGTCAGCAGGGCGTCAATGTCGGCCTGATCAAGTGCCACGTCATCGGCCCTGGTATCCATGTCCGCGGAGGGACCTTCATTTTCGGGCGGTGGCGGGGGTGGCGATTCAGGCGTGCTGTTCTCGGAATCGGGGCCTTCACTGGCGATAAGGGCGTCGAGATCCTCCTGGGAGAGGACAGTCTTGTCGTCTTCCGCCGGTTGGGCTTCCCCGGCGGCCTCGGGCTTGGCGGCCTCGGCGGCGATAAGGGCGTCGAGGTCCTCCTGGGAGAGGACAGTCTTGTCGTCTTCCGCCGGCTGGGCTTCCCCGGCGGCCTCGGGCTTGACGGCCTCGGCGGCGATAAGGGCGTCCAGGTCCTCCTGGGTAAGGGCGGCCTTGTCGTCTTCCGCCGGTTGGGCTTCCCCGGCGGCCTCGGGCTTGGCGCTTTCGGCGGCGATAAGGGCGTCGAGATCCTCCTGGGTAAGGGCGGCCCCGTCGTCTTCCGCCGTGGGGGGAGACTCCGTTCTGGATTCGCCGGTTTCGGCGACAATAGCGGCACCAGGGGTTTCTTGACCCGGCGAATCATCGTTATTCATGTCGGTGGATGGGGGCGGTTCCGTCCTCAGCGTGTCGAGGTCCGCCTGGGTGAGGGGCGGCTCTTCGGGGAGGGAAGCGGCTATTTCGGATGCCGGGGCTTCGCCAAGCAGGGACGTTTGGGCCTTGGCAACGAGGGAGTCAAAATCGTCCCCGTCCCGTGCCACGGTTTCCTGGTGCGCCACCATGGCATCCAACTCGGCCTGCGTCATGGGCGCAGACCTATCCGGGCTGTCGGATTCCCGGGAAGGCTCGTTGTCTTGGGCGTTCTCCGGGGATGGCGCACCCGGCACGTCGGCCGGGTCTGTGACTGCTTCGCCGGGCGCATTTGCCGGAGGAAGAATAGGACGATTATCCGTAAGGGGATCCTCGGCCAATAATTCGTCCTGAATGGGGCTGTCCGGACGTCCCAAATCCGCCGAAAGCATCGCACCAAGGGTATCCGGGTCGAGCGAGGAACTCTCGGCCAAGGGCTCCTCGGGCTCCGACCGATCCCTGTTTGCCTCCGGAGGCAGCTCTGGATTATGGGGCACCACTTATCCGGCTCCCTCTCAGATACCGCTTATCCGCCTCATGTTGTGCTCAGAAACAGACATAGCTACTCTATCTGGTGGTCACATGCCCCCACCGGGCAGATTTTTCCTGTGACCCTATTCTAGCACCAAGCTCCCGGAAGGGCAATGTCCCGATTCCGCCCAAAGCGTCCCCATATGTCCCTGTTCGTCGCGGTCTTGCGTTTCCACCCCGGCCGGCGCTAAGGTTTCCTGCCAGGCGCACGGTTCACAAGGAGATGTCATGGCTTTTGAACTTCAATCCGCTTTGACGGACCACCAGGTGGTCCAGTGTGATGAACATGACACGGCGACCCTCCATTTCGCGGGCATTGCCGATGGGAAGGGAAGCATCGAGGCCCGTGTCGTGGCCCCGCAGAAAGAGGTGCTGGCCTGGACCCGGGTGGGTGAGTCCGCGGGATCGACATGGCGGGGAGCACTCCCCGGCGTGCCCGTGGGCGGCCCTTACCGCATCGACGTGCGTTTCATGGCCCCGGACGGCAACGTGGAAAGGACGGCGGTTCATGATGTGCTTGTGGGCGACCTGTGGGTACTGGCGGGTCAGTCCAACATGCAGGGTGTGGGCGACCGTTATGACGAAGAGGAGCCCCATCCCCAAGTGCATACCTTCGCCATGAGCTATGAATGGCGATTGGCGCAAAAGCCTTTGCACACGCTCCACGAATCGCCCGACCCCGTCCACCACGATGCCGCCTTGACCGAGGCGGAGCGGGAAGCCCAGGTTCGCGCCTGGCGCGATGGAAGCAAGGGCGCGGGACTGGGACTCACCTTCGCGAAGGAAATGCTTCGCCGCACGGGCCGGCCCGTGGGGCTTATCGCCGCGGCCCACGGCGGCACTTCCATGGCCCAATGGGACCCGGCGCTGAAAGACGAGGGAGGTAACTCGCTCTACGGGTCCATGTGCAAACAGGTGGAAGCCGCCGGCGGCAGGGTGCGCGGCGTACTCTGGTACCAGGGCGAGTCGGACGCCGCCCCGGACGCCGCCCCCGTTTTCGCCGAAAAGTTTCGCGCCCTGGTGGCCGCCATGCGCCGCGACTTCCACAACCCCGGCCTGCCCTTCTACTATGTCCAGATCGGACGGGTCGCCACACCATGGCAGGAGAACGAATGGAACCGGATCCAGACGGACCAACTCGCCGCCGAGAGCGCCATTCCCAACACCGCCATGGTGGCCGCGGTCGATCTCGATATGGACGACCTCATCCACATTGGCACGCCGGGACTGAAGGTGCTGGGTACGCGCCTTGCCAACCTGGCCGAAGCCGGACTTTACGGTGGAACAGTCCTGCCCGGTCCCCGCTTCGAAAAGATGGAGCGCCTCGCCACGCCCTACGGTGTACGCCTGCGCCTCACCTTCCGCGGCGTCAACGGCGCCCTCACCGGCGCGGGCCGTCTTCACGGTTTCTCCATCAGCCAAGGCCCCGACGGCGACAACACCCAGGCGGTTCACAAAGTGATGCGCGACCCCGAGAACCCGCACGCCCTCCTCGTGTGCGTCTCCGAACTCCCGGAGGCCCCCCACCTCTGGTACGGCCGCGGGCTCGACCCCTACTGCAACATCACCGATGAAGCCAACATGGCCCTTCCCGTCTTCGGCCCCGTGAAGATTCCCCGCTGACCCCCCCCCCGGCCCCCATAACAACATTCGCGATAGGGATGATCCTTTCGGCCCATCCCCCGCGCAGATCCCGGCGAACGGAACTACCGCACCGGACGCCTGCCTTGGGTTATGGGCCTCGTTCCCATGGTCCCCCATGGGAACGCCATTCCCCGCCGTCCCCAGCGGAACCTTCGCAAGAACCAAAGAATACCGGGGCTGACAGCACGGAGGACACGTGGTATGATGTGGTGGTGCGGCTGGACGGGGCGCACGTGGAAGTGTGGCGGGCCACCGCCAAGGCCGGCACGGCCGGGCGGCGTGCCCGTGTTGCGACTGCGGCTTGCCGCACCAAGCAACGGAGGGCACATCCTTGATCTTGGGGTTGATCCTGGAGACGGATTCCGCGACGGTGT
>JAJRTN010000050.1 GCA_024278275.1 Candidatus Hydrogenedentota bacterium | reverse complement strand
GCTCAAACAATCCGGCATGGAGTGGACCGTACGCGGCGCAAACGCAATCACCGCACTGCGTTGCGTCATTCAATCAGGACGGTTCGAGGAATACTGGGAGCAGCGCGCCGCATGAAAACCCCCAAAATTGACGCAGGCCCGCCCCTACCGCGCTATCCTGAACACGTAGGCATGGCGGCAGGGCATCCTGTCCACGGAAAGCCGCGGTGTCCGGATCTTCAGTTTTCCCTCGTTTAACTCGAAGGCCAGGGGCGTGTCGTGGCCGAGCATCTTCACTTCCTTCACGTCGGTTGGGGCGGGGAGGGTCAGGGTGTCGCCGGGCCATTTCAGGCAGATGGCATAGACCACGCCCTCCTTCTTCGTGAAGCGGACGTCTTCCATTTTGGGTGCCCCTTCCCAGCGCTCGGCGCCGTAAATGGCCTCGCCGTTAACGTCGAGCCAGGCGCCCATGTCGATGAGGCGCTGTTGCATGATGACGGGGATGCGACCGTCGGCGGTGGGGCCGATGTCGAGGAGAAGATCGCCGCCCCGGCTCACGTTGTCGATGAGCAGGTGCAGCAGTCCGGTGGCGCTGCGGTAGCTGTCCACGTCTTCGTTGCGGTTGTAGCCGAAAGACCTGCCCATGCCCTGGCATTCCTCGAAACGGCCTTCCTGGATGAGCTTGCCCTCGGGAATATGGCCGTATTCCGGCGTGGCGAAGCCACCGTGGGTGTTGCGCGTATCGCTTCCCCAGCGGTCATTGACGGCGATATCCTTGGGCGCGGGGGACTCGTTGAAGAGCCAGGCGAGAAACTCGGTGCTGCGCCAGGTGGCCGCGGGGTGTTCCCACTCGCCGTCGGGCCAAAAGATATCGGGCTTATAGCGGGTTACCAGGTCTTTCATTTGGGGCAGCATGTGCTTGTCCACGTAACGCTTCACGTCCGAACGATAGAGCGGGTTGAACCATTCGTACATGGAGTAATAAAAACCCATGCGCAGGCCGCGCTTCCGAACGGCGGTGATGAGATCGCCGCAAAGGTCGCGGTGGGGTCCCACGTCCACGCTGTTCCAGTTCCAGCTTTGGGGATTAGGCCAAAGACAAAACCCCTCGTGGTGTTTGGAGGTGAGCACCACGTATTTCGCGCCGGACCGCGCGAAGATATCCGCCCACTGATCCGGGTCGAAGAGTTCCGCCTTCCACCGTGCCGCGAAATCCTGGTACCGCGTGTCCGCGCCATAGGTGCGTTCGTGGAACTTCCAGGTTTCGCCGTCCTTGTTTTGCATGTCGTTCCAGTACCACTCGGCGTAACGGTCCTTCGGTCCCCACGACGGCACGGAATAGACGCCCCAGTGGATGAAAATGCCGAACTTGGCGTCCTCGAACCACGCCGGGTCGGGGCGTTGGTCGAGGGATTCCCACGTGGCGTCATACGGAGCGGCCGACGTGGCGGCGATGAATGCGAGGCATAGTGACGTAAGCATGGAATATCCTCCCTAGCTGCGTGCCGGCCCCATTATAACACCCGGAAAGGAATCGCCGGGACGCCTGCGAGAGGCATTTCCGCGGGGGACCGTGGGAACGAGGGCGACCGTCCCGTCGCCCGGCTACGGACCTGATGGGCGAAGGCCCACCCGACGGTCGCCCCGTGCCTGCGAACCCATTTACGAAGACGCCTTCACGAGGGCCTTCAGTTTTTCTTCATCCACCTCGATACCGAGGCCCGGACCCCTGGGAATGCGGACCTTGCCGCCTTTGGGAACGAAGGGTTCGGTGATGACGCTTTCGCCGAGGAACTGGGGGCCGTTCAACGCGGCGGGCCGCTTCAGGCCGAAGGCACCGTAGAGGATGAGCGAGGCGGCAAGGGACACGTCGGGGTCGGTGAGCCCGCTGCCCAGGAAGCCGAGGCCCGCGTCGTGGGCGATCTCGATCTGCTGCACGGCGGAACGCAGACCGCCGCAACGGGCGGGCTTCATGGCAATACCGTCGCAGCAACCCAGCTTAATGAACTCAAGAAGATCCGACGGAGCCACCATTCCCTCGTCCAGGTAAATGGGCAGCGCGCCCTGCCGCTTGATCTCCTGGTAGCCCGTGATGCGGTTGGGCCGCAGGGGCTGCTCCAGCACATCGACCCCCGCGTCCGCCAGCCGGGGGATGGCGTCGAGGGCCGCGGACAGATCGTAGCCGCCGTTCGCGTCAGCCCAGAGGAAGGTGCCCGGCACGCGCTCGCGCAGACGCTTCGCCATGGCCACGTCGAAATCCGTGTCGGGGGCGACCTTGATGTTGAAGTTTTCGTAGCCCCGTTCCAGGCCCTTATCGATGAGCGGATCCAGGTCGTCGAGGGTCTTCGGGTTGAGTGTCCAGCTCAGAAGCAGTTCGTCCGGCGTGGTGCGGCCCCAGAGCTGGGCGATGTTGAGGCCCGCCACCTTGCCCATGAGATCGTGGAGGGCGATGTCGATGCCCGCCTTCGTGATGGGCGCGCCCGTGGTGAAGCCGTTGGCGATCTCCTTGTTCATCAGCTTGTGGATGGCTTCCAGGTCGAAGGGATTCCGACCGATGAGGATGGGCTTAAGGTAATGCTCGATGGTGGACACCGCGCCTTCGAGCGTTTCATAGCTCCATCGCGGGATAGGCACGCTCTCGCCCCAACCGATGGTGCCGTCGCTCGCGGTGATCTTGATCAGCACGGCGGGCCGCCCGCCCCCCGAGGTGGGCCCCTCGAAAAACTTGAAGCGCATCACCGTGGGGTAGCGCACCGGAAAGATGTCGATACGCTCGATGGCGAGGTCTTGACGATACTCGGCGTACACTTCCCCTCCCAACGACAGGGCCGAGAAGCCCAGGGCCGACATTTCAGAAAATCCCGTCGATTAACACGCATTCTACGGTTCCCCTTGTACTTGGGTCCAGCACTGAATACCTGGCGGCCATTGTAGAGGGAGTACCCGTCATGCGGCAAGGGGCGATGTGGAGTGTTCCATTAGTCCCTTACCTGTGAAGTTCTGTACAAATAGTCATGAATACGTGTCTGCCTCTCCCAACCGTCATTCCCGCGAACACGGGAATCCACGGAAAGGTCAAGGGGTTGCCTCGTATCCTCGTATCATGGATCCCTGCGTTCGCGGGGATGACGACAATGTAGAAGCGGCTTCCAGCCGCTTTGAAGAGGCTGGAAGCCTCTTCTACTTTGCTTCGGAACCACGGTTCTCCGTGGAGACGATTCTTGGTTCCGGCTACGCAGGCTTAGGGCAAGCCGCAGGCAGGCATAGGGGAAAGCAACGCGTGGGATAGGGGGACGAGGTTGGACTTTCACCCGGGCGCTTTAGGTAAGAAGCCAGGCCACTGTTTCCGTCCCATCTTCCACGCCTCCTTTCCCCTTTTTACAGCCGGCAACCGCCCGGTATTCTTCCGGGAAAGCGAATTCTGTTTGAATATCGAAAATCCATGGGCTATCCTTTCCGGGAATCCCGGTGCGGTTTCTCTCCTCATGGGCCTCGATGGGGCGTGGCTGAAAGTCTTTGTTTCGGTGCCGGGAACATTCGCGAGGACATTTCATCCAAGACCTTTACCGGGAAGGACACGGAATCATGGAAGGACTACAGGCGTTGTTCGCGGGTTCGGCGGACGCTACGGGCAATATCTCCACGCTTCGAACGGCGGTTTTCCTGCTGGCGTACCTGGTGCTGGGCGGGGTATTTTCCCTGTGGGTGCGGTGGCTCTACCGGCGTTATGGCACGACCATCTCGAACCGCGAATCCATGTCGAGCGTTTTTCCCCTGCTTACGCTGACCGTCATCGTGGTCATCTTCGTGGTGAAAGACTCGCTGGCCCTGTCCCTCGGGCTGGTGGGCGCCCTCTCCATCGTGCGTTTCCGGGCCGCCATCAAGGAGCCGGAAGAACTCATCTATCTCTTCTTCTGCATTGCCATGGGCCTGGCCCTCGGCGCGGAGCGTCCCCTGACGGCCCTGGCCGGTCTCGCGGGCTTCACGGTCTTCGTGCTGCTTCGTCACCGTCGTGCCGCCGGGAACGGGCGGCGCCACCACCTGCTGACTATTTCGGGTGGGGCGGAGGGATTTCTTGACACCGTGCCCGCCCTCGTGGAGGAACACCTGGGCCGGCACAAGTTGCAGCGCTTCGACCTGGAGGACGGGCAGGTGGAGTTGCGGGTGATTGCATCGCCCGCCGCCTCGGAGGAAATGCTCCGTTTGGCGGGAGTCCTGCGGGAGCGTCTTCCCGATTGCCGCGTGTCTTTCGTGAATCTTGAGACCCTTTTGTAGCGGGGGAGGCACGGCTTGAACACACCGGTATTCGAGATCCTGGAAACGCCCGCCCCGGGCGGGGGGGGCGTCACGGCCCTGCGTCGCGAGACGAAGTACGCCCTGCCCCACGCCGACGCGGGCAAGGTCCGGTCGATCCTGGAAGCCAACTGCCGGGCCGTGTCCCACGCGGGCCCCGTGTCCCACGTACACAGCATTTACTTCGACGATGTTTGCCTGAACGCCTGCGGCGAGAACATGGAGGGCGTGGCACGGCGCACCAAGGTGCGGTTGCGCTGGTACGACAGCCCCTTCCCCCAAGAGCGTTTCTTCTTCGAGGTGAAACGGCGGCGCGGCACGCTGACCAGCAAGGAACGGTATTGTCTCCGGGCCAACGCGCCCCTCGAAGCGCTCCCCTATCGCCAAATGGTCCGGGCGCTTTCCCGGATCCTCCCGGACAGCACCGGCGAACTGTTGCGCGCGCGGCCTTGTCCCGTGGTGCTCGTCGTCTACGCGCGGCGGCACTACGTGTCCCGGAGCGGCACGGTGCGGATCACCCTGGACGAAGGGGTGCGTGGTTATGATCAAAGTGGCCGCGCGCGGCCGTGCCGGGCCATGGCGCGCCACCTGGACGGGCTGGTGATCCTTGAAGTGAAAACCCCGCCCGGCGCGGAGGACACCATCCCACGGCTGCTCCACCCCCTGCGGCTGCGCGTGACGAAATCCTCCAAGTATGTCCAATGCTGCCAGGCCCTCGGCGCCGCCACGGGCGCGCAAGTGGCCTGCTTGCAATAGGCCTCGCCCCTCTTGCTACATTAACCCTTGCGGACGGTATTACGGCAAGGAGACGCGAAGGGTGCGAGCGGTTTTGCAGCGGGTGTCGGAAGCGTCGGTCAGCATTGACGACCGGGTGGTGGGGCGCATCGGACCGGGGTTGCTGGTGTTGCTGGGCGTGGAAGACCGCGACACGGAGACCGATGCCCGGTACACGGCGGACAAGATCGCCGGCATGCGCATCTTCAACGACCGTGACGGCAAGTTCAATCTGTCCCTGCGGGACGTGGACGGGGCGGTATTGCTGGTGTCCCAGTTCACCCTCCACGGCGACTGCCGGAAAGGGCGGAGACCCTCCTTCGTTCACGCGGCCCGACCCGAAACGGCCATCCCCCTCTACGAGTTGGTGGGCGCCTGCCTGCGCGACGAGGGATTTACCGTGGCCACGGGGGAGTTCGGCGCGCACATGCGGGTTCAAATGGTGAACGACGGCCCCGTGACCCTCCTCCTCGATTCGCGAAAGGTGTTCTGATGCGCATCGCCCTGGCCGCCTCGGGACGGCTCGGCCTGTGCCTCCTGGCGGGCCTCGAAACGTCCTCCCACGAGGTCGTCCTTTGCTTGCAGGACGGCCGGAAAACCCGGGGCATCATGCGGCGGATGAAGCGGTGGGCCGCCCGATTGCCCGGCGGCGGGAACACCGTTCTCGGCCGCTGCTTACGGAAGGGACTCCCCGTCCTGTGGCTCGACGCCCTCTCGCGGGCGGAGCTGGCGCCCATTAGGGCGCTTGACGTGGACGTGGTGCTCGTGGGCGGCTTCGGCATTATCTTCAAGGAACCCCTGCTTTCGCTGCCCCGCGTGGGCTGTGTCAACACTCACAGCTCGCTCCTGCCCCGGCACCGCGGCCCCAATCCCTTTGCCTCGGTGGTGCTTTCCGGCGAGACGCAAAGCGGGGTCACCTTTCACGGCATGGACGCGGGGATTGACACCGGCCCCATCCTCGACCAGGCTGCCTTCGACATCGGGCCACGGGACACGGCGGCGGCGGTGTACCGGAAGGCCGGCGACGTCGCCGGGACACGCGTGGCCGAGGTGATGGACCGAATCGCGCGGGAAGGCATCGCGGGTACCCCCCAACCGCGGGACGGTGGCAGCTACCATAAACGCGTGCGCCGGGCGGAGGCGGAGATTGACTGGTCGGCCACGGCGGAAGCCATCGACCGGCGCATTCGCGGCCTGTCGGGCACGCAGCCCGCGTGGTTTCGCTACCGGGGAAAACGCATCCAGGTCCTGCGCGCCCACTTCGACGAACGGCCGGTCGAGGCCGAACCGGGGACCGTCCTGCAACGCCGGCCCGACCTGACCATCGCCACCGGCCGGGGGCGCCTGCACATTCGCGTCGCCTACCACGCGGGCCTCCTGCCCTGGCTATGGCCCATGCCCTGGAACCGGCCCAAGGTCGGCCGGCGGCTGGAATGACGGTAACGTAGAAGCGGCTTCCAGCCTCTTCTACTTTGCTTCGGAACCACGGTTTTCCGTGGAGACGATTCCGGCCAAGCGGGGTTAGGATACCGCGGCCCAAGTGGCTATAATGCCCCGGGTTCACCCGTTCACCGCTTAGCGTAGAAGCGGCTTCCAGACGCTTTGAATGCGGCAGGATACCGCATTCACGTTACCGTCGGCCTGGAGTAAAATTGCTCACGAGTACGTCGGGGATGACACATTGCCGCGCACGCCGTGTAATAACCTGGTTCTAAACGTCATGGTGGGCCAAGGCCCACCTTATGGAAGGAGCATCCATGCAGGGACCCATCGTGTTGACCGGCGGGACGGGTTTTGTCGCGGGCAGTGTCATACGGCAGACACCCGAAGACGTGGCCCTGCACGTTCTAAGCCGTGGCGCCGCCCTTGTCGAGCGGCCCGGGCTTCATTGGCACACCCTGGACACGCTGGATGAACGAGCCCTGCGGGACACGGTGACCGCCATCCGGCCACGTGCCATCATCCACACCGCCGCCATGGCGGCCATCGACTATTGCGAGGCTCACAAGGAAGAAGCATGGGCCGTCAACGTAACCTTCACGGAACGTCTCGCCGCGCTGGCCGATACCTTCGGTGCGCGCCTGGTGTATACGTCCACGGATAATGCCTTCGATGGCGTGGAAGGACGCTACACGGAATCGGATCCCGCCACACCCATCAACTACTACGGTGAAACCAAGGTGGCCGCCGAGCGCGTGGTGGAGGCCATGGGCGACCGGGGCGTCATTGGCCGCGTGGCCCTGGTCATGGGCCTGCCCATGCTGGGGACGGGCAACTCCTTCCTTTCCCGCATGATCCCCGTGCTTGAACAGGGCGAAATGCTCGGCGTGCCCGACCAGGAGGTGCGTTCGCCCATCGACGTGATCACATTGGGGCAGGCGCTCCTCGAACTCACGGATTTCGGGGTGAGTGGCTACCTCCACCTGGCGGGGAACGACATCGTCAACCGCTGCAAGATGGCGCGCCGCGTCGCCATGGCCCTGGGATACGACGGAAGTCTCGTGCGACCCACCGACCCACGCCACCTTCCCGGCCGCGCGCCCCGTCCCCGAGACGTGTCCCTCCTCAACACTCGCGCCCGGAACGTTCTGAAGACCCCCATGTGCGGCATCGAATCCGCCGTCGGCCGCATCCTGGCGTTGCGGCCGTCATGACCATAGGGGTGTACCCCCCAATGTCGCATAAAGGTACCGGCCAACCGTTGGTGTCCCCAAGAACCGTCATCCCCGCGAACGCGGGGAACCATGATGGGGGGCAGCACCTTGACCTTTTCCGTAGATTCCCGCGTTCGCGGGAATGACCGTCGGGATGTGGATACCGGATGCGGGGGTGCATCACGGGGCTTCGCCCGGATTGCCGCGCCGGTTCGCTTTCGCAAAAGAGTACTTTCGCTATCGCGCAACGGCTCGTTCCTCGCAATGACGCTTCGGGGCGGGCCTTTATCAACACACGCTTAGAGGTAGACCCTCGCCGCGTAGCCCAGGCCGAAGGCCACGATGCCATAGAGCAGGGTAACGGCGATCTTCGCGGGCGAAACGTGGTGCCGCCGGATAAAGGCCCGGGTGCGAAGCGCGATTTGTCGCAGGGGATTCGGACTGATGGTGGCCACCACGACCGTAATGTTGTCTTTGCCGCCATTCTCATTGGCCAAATGAATCAGCCGCTGGGCAATCTCGCCGGAGGTGCCGCCCTCACGAAACACGGCCTTGATATCCTTGTCCGACACCATGTTCACCAGGCCGTCGGTGCAGAGCAGCAGCATGTCTCCCGGGGCGACGTGCCAGCGGTAGGTATCCACTTCCACTTCATCGTGGGTGCCCACGCACCGGGTCACGATATTCCGCCGGTAGTCGGTTTCCGCCTCCGCCTTCGACATAAGCCCCATACGAACCTGCTCATCGACCCAGGAGTGATCTTCCGTGTGGGCGATAATCTCGCCGTCCCGAAGATGGTAACACCGCGAATCGCCCACGTTGCCGATGTAGACCTTCTTGGGCTCAATGATCGCCGTGAGTACGGTGGTACCCATGGGGCGCTTGGTTTTCACCAGGTCCTGGTCGCGATTGGTGAGGTAGATGCTGTCGTTGGCCCGGCGGATGGCCTGCCGGAGAACCGGCAGCGGCCCTTCATCACGTTCATCAACCTCCTCGCCGTTGTCCGAACCGGGCACAATGGGAGGATGCTTCACAATATCCTTGATGATGGACACCGCCAATTTGCTGGCAATCTCACCGCCCGTATGGCCGCCCAATCCGTCGGCCACGCAGACTAACGCCCCTTCCTTGAACAGCTTCAGGTCCGGCTCATCTTCACGGCAAATACCGAAGGCGTCTTCATTCTTGTTTTTCCGCCGCCCGATGTCGGTGAGTGCTGCTATGTCCAACCGCATTGGCTACCCCTTCCCACTCGGCGAAGCGCATCCGATGGGTGCCTACCACGACACCCGATCCCGCGCCCCCTTTAAGCCCATTGTACTACCCGGGGCCGCGTTTTCGCCACCCCGCGAAGGCCCCCTTGGGGCAGAAGGTGTTCGATATCCACGCCTGCCGGTGTCGCAGTTGAAACCTTTCCGGTCGGAAAAGGGTCTTACGGTCAATTTCGGGGACAGGCGCGAATCCCCTGAAACATTCGGGGCTTTCCTCACGAGAGAACACATGACCGCCACCGCAATAGCCATCCTAGTATGGACACTTTTCGGCCTCGTCGTGGTCTGCGGGCTGGCGCTGGATCTGGTGGGCCTCTTCGGAAACTGGCTGATCCTGATCGCCGTCATGGCGGTTTGGCTGCTTCCCGGCTTTGAGCACTTCGGCTTGTGGTCCGTACTCGCGCTGCTGGGTATCGCCATCCTGGGCGAGATTCTCGAAACGGTGCTCGCGGGATACGGGGCGCGCAAGTTCGGGGGCGGCAAAGGCGCGAGCTTTGCCGCGCTCGTGGGATGCATTGTCGGGGCCATCGTGGGCACCCCCTGGTTTCCCATCATTGGAACCCTCCTGGGCGGGTGCGCCGGGGCCTTTGCCTTCGCCGCCCTCTACGAGTACATCCAGATGGAAAAAAGCGCCGACAAGGCCGCCTGGACAGGCCTCGGCGCGACCCTGGGCAAGGTCGGCGGCCTCGTCGCGAAGTTCCTGTGCGGCCTCGCCATGCTTCTCGTCGCCGCGTTAACCCTGTAGTGCTTTACCCGGGCTGCACACGGGCGAGGTAGATGGCGGTTTTTCCTTCGTGGGACGAGTAGTAGCTGACCCACAACAAACCGTCATGCCACGCCAGGCCGGGGTAGCTGCAATCGCCGCCGGAGGGCAGGACGAGGAACTCCGTCAGGGTGCCGGCCTCGGGGTCGAGCCAATACAGCACGGTGCGCGCCGAACCGGTGGTGATGGAGCGGCCCGCCGCCACGATACGGCCATCGGGCAAGGGCAGAAGCTGCGGCCCGCCCACGTAAATGCCCAGGTCCTTCCACGTCCAATCCGTGTACGGCGGGTGGGCCGTGCCTAATTGGGCCGACTTCGTGTCGCCGTCCCGCCGCAAAAGACACAGACACGTGTCATCCTCGAGGAAAATCAGGGATGCCTCATCGGGCCCCCCCTTGCCGTCTTGTTCCTTGCTGAACAACTCCGGTACGAGGGTCGAGAAGTGCTTGCCGTCCCCGCTGCGGTAGAGGCGCGTTGTCTCGCGTCCATCCGTGGCATAGGCCACGCCGTAGCAGGTATCGCCGTGCCAGGTAACGCGCCACAGCCACCAGTTTTTTTCCGCGATGAGAACCGGGTCGGACCATGTCGCGCCGTCGTCGGAGAACCATGCCATGGAGCGATGCCGCGCGTCGGCAGGCTGGTGCATGGCCCCCGCGCCCGTCAGCATGAGCCGCCCACCAGGCGTCACGCCGATCTTGGCGTCGCGCAGGTCCGCGTCGTCGCTGGTGATGAGGGCGCTCGACGTCCA
Source organism: Candidatus Hydrogenedentota bacterium (assembly GCA_024278275.1). Classification (GTDB taxonomy): domain Bacteria; phylum Hydrogenedentota; class Hydrogenedentia; order Hydrogenedentales; family JAJRTN01; genus JAJRTN01. Next base: position 45,234 of record JAJRTN010000050.1, on the reverse strand, counting down.
GCTTTTTCCGTCCTCCGAACGCAACACGCGCAACGCGCCGTCATCGGACACATGGCCCCGCCCTTCCCGAAACACACAGAACCAGGCGCCCCTGTGCCAGACGAGGTCCGTGAAGGCATTGTGGGGCGCCTTGTCCCAAATGCGCTGCACATCCACCAACTGCGCCCCCGGTGCGGCCAGATGACACGCGGCCACGATACATCCCAACTCGAAAACAAGCATGATCCGTCTCCTCGGTTACCGGATGCGACAACAGGCGCATGGGGCGACCGCGAACCCCTGTACCCATGACAATGTATCATAACGATGACGAAATTGCGCCATGGACTTTTTCGGCGCCGCCACCCGGCCACGGTTCAGACTGGCCTTAAGCCCCTTGCCGTCAGCGACAATATGGATTAATATCAAAAGACCCGGAGGGAGTGGAAGATTTTGGCGTTTCGGGTTGTTCCGCTTTGTGCCAGAGAGTGCCGTTTGAGCCAGGGAGAGGGACGAGGTGCCAGTGATCCGGGCAAGCCGCCGCGTTTGCCGAGGGTTGGAGGGGCACCTTTCCGGACAAGGCCGTATGTAACCGAAGTCCGCCGGTATCCGGTCTGCTTTCCTTCTCCTCGCCACACCCTTGTTTGCGATATGTTTCATGTTTTTGTAAGGGAGCCGTGCCGTTACGGAAACCGCCCTTTCCACGAACGAGGATTACTGTCATGCTTGCCTCGAACAACGTAAGGGTGCGAATAGCCGCCCTGTTGCTCACCATCGCCGTAACCCCCGCCTGGGGTCAGTACATGACCCAGACGTTGACCCTGGAGCCGGGGTGGAACGCGGTGTACCTGGCGGTGCAGCCCGTCCAGAACCGGTGCGACGAGGTTTTCGCCGACGTACCGGTCTCCAGCGTGTGGTCCTGGGTTCGACGCTTTGAGCCGACCCAGTTTGTGCGGAATCCGAGTGAGCTGGTGCCCCGGATGCCGGACTGGCTGGTCTACTTCCCGGCGGGCCACCCGCAGGCCTTCCTGACGGACCTGTACGCCCTGCACGGCGGGCGATCCTACCTGATCGACTATGCCGGGGAGGCGCCCACGACCCTGACGCTGGTGGGGAAGGCGGTGGTGCGGCCCATTCAATGGGTGCCCAACTCGTTCAACCTGGTGGGCTTCAATCTCGCGGCGGGCGCCAACCCCAGTTTCCAGGCGTTTTTCGAGGGGGATCCCGCGTTGGCGGGGGGAAAGGTGTTCAAGACCAGCCCGGCAGGCCGTTCGGTGGCCGTGACAAATCCCGCGGGGGAAACCCTGCGCCAGGGGGAGGCCTACTGGGTTTACTGCAAGGGGGAATCGACTTTCGGCGGCCCCCTGACGCTGGGTCTGGATGACCGGAAGGGATTGAATTTCGGGGAACGGCTCGATGAGCGGCAGTTGCGCTTTTATAACCGCTCGAACCGGGAGAAGACCGTAACCGTGCGCCTGGCCGCGTCGGAACGTCCGGCGGACAAGGCGCTGGCGGCGTCGCTTCCCGAGTTCGGGGGCGCGGTGGCCTTGTCCTTCAAGCGGCTGGTGGCCTGGCAGCCCCTAGAGGGGCCCCTGACCTTCACCCTGGCGCCCGGGGCGAAGCGTGGGCTCCAGTTGTCCGTGCGGCGCGGCGACATGCCGCCTCCCGCCACGCCGGGGGCGGTCTATGAGAGCTTGTTGCGGGTGGAGGACAGCGATGGCGGGTTGTACTACGTGCCGGTGACGGCGACCCGCGCGGCCACGCCGGCGGGGCTCTGGGTGGGTACGGTGACCATCAACGCGGTGAGCGAGGCGTCGAACCCGGAGGACTCGGTGACGCCAAGGCCCACGGGATCGGAATTTCGCTTTCGGCTTATTCTGCACGTGGATGAAAGCGGCCAGAACGCGCATCTCTTGAGCGAAGTCACGTTGCTCCAGGTGCAGCCGGTGCTGGAGGAAGACCCGGACCATCCCGGAACCTTCATCGAAACCCAGCCCGGGCGGTACGTGCTGGTCACCGACGACGCGCTGATACCCGAATTCAGCGGTGCGGCGGCCCGGGGTGACGACATCGTAGGTCGCCGCATCAGCGCGCCCAATTTCGCCTTCGACCTTCCCCTGCCGCAACTGCCCATGTCGGGCAGCATTGAAAGCGTGCTGGAAGGGGTGGCGACCATGGGCTACGACCACCCGCTCAATCCCTTCGTGCATCGTTTTCACCCCGATCACAACAACCTGGACGAGCGGTACAACACGATGCTGGAGGAGGGTAAGGAGTCTTTCTCCTTCTCGCGGGACATCCGCCTGGAGTTCAGCGCGGAAGATCCCGAGCAACTCGGCGTGCCCGCCTGGGGCTACGACCTCATTGGGGGTACCTACCGCGAGACGATCTCGGGGGTGCATCAGAAGGATATCCATGTACAGGGACGTTTTCGCCTGAACAAGGTGGTGGACGTGCCGGTGCTCAATGATGGCCGCTAGCCGGTTGGTGGATAGCGGCCCCGGTGCGAAGCACGACAGGAATAAAACAATGCGCGAACGAAGCTCGATACGGGTAATGGCCGGGTGCGGAATGTTTTTCCGCGTTTTCTCTGTGATGGTGCTGCTCACGACGTTTGCCGCGCCCCGGGGCTACGCGGGGACGGTGGTGCTCTTCGAGGATGATTTCGAGGAGGGCTTCAATTCCACGTCGTGGAACCTGACCGGCGACTGGCGGTTCAAACGAAACAGCGCCTGTCTTCCCAACGAACTGGCCTACACCAGCGCCGTTACCGCGCTGGTGTTTGATTTTGGCCAGGAGTGCGCCTACCGGAACGACCGGGCCGGTTTCGCCACCATGACCCTCGACGTGGATATCCCCATCACCCTGTCCTCCCTTACGCTGAGGTGGTGGGATTTCGTCGCGGCGGAGGTGGGATCGGATTTCTATTTCGTGCAGGTCTCCACCGACGGCGGCGCCACCTGGAACCATGAAGTGTTCCGGGATTCGGTGGACGAGGCCTTCTGGGACGAGGAGTCCGTCGATCTGACCGAATTCATCGGCGAACACATCCGCATTCGCTTTGGCTTCACCTCGGACGACACCATCACGAACCTGGGCTGGTACGTGGACGACCTTCGGCTGGAGGGGGAGGCGCTGGACGAAGGGGTCAGCGCGCTGGCCATCGGTGACGCGCTGGTGACGGAGGGGGACGCGGGCGTGACCGACATGGCCTTCACCATCACGGTCGAGCCGCCCGCCGCGGAGGATATTGCCCTGGAACATGAGACGGTGAGCGGGACCGCCCTGGCGGGGCTCGATTTCGCGGCCAGTTCCGGCCCCATCATCATTCCGGCGGGCACGTCCGCCTACACCCTGAACATCGCCGTGTTGGGCGATGCCTTCTTTGAGCCGGAGGAGACCTTCGAGGTTGTCATCGGCAATCCCTCGGCCAACGCGCATATCGCCATTGACCGGGCCACGGGGCACATCGTGGACGACGACGAGTTGGTGTGTCTTTACGAGGAGGATTTCGAGACCCCCGACGGCACCTTCCCCTGGAGCACGGGTTATCCCCCCAACCAGGCACCCGGCGCGACCCCCGCCGAGTTGGGGCTGTGGCATATCCAGGAGGCCAGCGCCTGTATCGCGCCGACGGGCTTCACCTCGCCCACGACGGCACTGGTATTCAACGACGAGGGGACCTGCACCTACGACACCGTGGGCGGCGTGGAAGGCGCGGCCCGCATGACCTCCGCCGTCGATATTCCCAACGTGGACGCCCTCACGGCGCAGCTCAGTTTCATGCACTACCTGGAGATCAGCTTCACGGCCCTTCAGCCCGAGCCCGCCACCGCTTACGTGGAGGTTTCGACGGATGTGGGGATCAACTGGACCGTACTCAAGACCTTCGCCCCCACGGAACCGTCGAAGGACAACTTCGTCATCCCGTGGCGGAAGGAGGTGATCAACCTCAACGCCTACATCGGTCAGGACGTGCTGGTGCGTTTTCGCTTCGTGCAGCCCGCCGAAGCCAACCGCCACACGGCGGCGGGTTGGTTCATCGACGACTTCAAAATCTGTTATGCCCCACGACCCGCCGGCGTGAGCAAGGTGACCATCGCCCCCGCCAGTGCGAACGAGGGAAACGCGGGGTCCGGCACGCTCAGTTTTCCCATTACGGTCGAGCCCATGAATAGCGAGCCTATTTCCCTTTCCTACGCCACGGTGGCGCTCCAGGGGGAAAACGCCGCCCTGCCCGGCGAGGACTACGTGGACACGTCCAGCGCCATCACCCTGCCCGCCGGCGTCACCACGGGAACCCTGAACGTGGTTCTCATCGGTGATGACAAACCGGAGCCTGTGAACGAGTTCTTCAAGCTGGCCATCAGCAATGTTTCCTCCAACGTCTTCCTGGTCAACGAGGAAATCACCGGGACCATCGTGGATGACGACACGCCCTCCACCTTCGCCGTGGGCGTGGCCAATACCCTGGCCACTTCCGTGCCGGAAACCGCGGGCACGGTGATCTTCGACGTGGTCATCAGCCAGGCCCGCAGCGTGCCCATCGAGGTGCATTACACCACGGAGAACGACACGGCCCTGGGTGGAACGGGCCTGGATTACCTGCCCGTTTCGGGCACCTTGTCCTTCCCGCCAAATGTGGACAAGCAGACCCTGGCGGTGACGATTCTCGACGACGCCCAACTGGATTCCGACGAGGACTTCAATATCGTGCTGTCCACCGATTCCCCCTTCGCCGAGGGAGGGAGCACGCCCATCCGGATCATTGACGATGAAGCCGGCGTGCCCCCGGGCGCGAGCGACCTGACCATCGCCGACATCAGCATCACGGAGGGCAGTTGCCCGGATGTTACGGCGGCGCTGCCGTGCGGACAGATTTATACGGCGGTTTTCACGGTGACATTGAATCAGCAGAACGCCGGTCCTATTTCGCTGGACTATGAAACCGTGGACGTGACGGCCCAGGCCGAAGTGGACTACACGCCGGTACGGGGCACGGTGACCATCGACGCCTTCACCACGTCGGCCACCATCTCCGTGCCCATCTGGGCGGACCGCGAGGTGGAGGGGGACGCGCTGGGCAACGAGTACTTCGACCTGGTGCTGACCAATCCCCAGGGCAATGTGAACATTGTTTCCAATACGGGCCGTTGCGCCATTTCCGATGATGACTACGTGGGTACGGCCTTCGGCGTGAATGGCGGTGACATTTCGAAACGGGCCTTGACCGATGCCACCGATACGTCCATGCCCCAGCTTGGCCTGCCCGCCGACATGACGGCGGCGGAGTTCGCCTCCTTCAACTTCGACACCTTCTTCGGCTGGAGCGGCAACAAGCTCGTTTCCATCAGTCTCGTTACGGGCATGGCCTCCGAGATCGCCGACCTGGCTTCGGCGCTCACGAGCGGCGAGTCGTGGAGTGGGCTGGCCTGGGACCACACCAACGGCGTGGCCGTGGCCACCTCCACCGAGGGTCACGTGGCGCTCGTGGATTTGGCGGACGGAACCCTTCTGTCCCAGCAGTTGCTGACGCACCGGTGGGTGGCGGTGGCGGTCCACCCCACCACGGGGCGCATCTACGCCGTGGCGCGGGACAATGCCAATGAGGCCGACCTCTACCGTATCGATTTGGGCACGACCTCGAGCGCCACGCTCATCGGCACCCTGGGCGGCATCGTGGCGGGTGACGCGGTCGAGGATACTTTCTGGGACAGCGATTTCGACGATGCCACCGGTACGCTTTATCTCAACGCCTTTGTTTCGGGCGATGTGTGGGAGACGCGCACGGTGGAGCTGAAAGAGAGCGCGGCCAATCCCGGCACGGTGGAAACGCGGGTCCACCTGGACGGACCGGCGGTGTCCTCCATCGCCATCGCCGCCACGCCGCCACCGTCCTCCGTGGAATGGACCAAGAACCTGTTCTTTGATGATCTTCCGCCCCGGGGTATCCAGTTCAAGGCGGACGGCGATTCCCTCGGCGGCAGCGAGGCGGGCCGCGTGGTGTCCGGCGTAGGGGATATCAACGGCGACACCTTCGAGGATTTCGCCATCACGGCTCCCCTGGCGGACGTGACGTCCGGGGGTTCCACCTTCTCCGAGGCGGGCAAGGTGTTCATCGTCTTCGGCGCGCCCGTCGGCGGCTTTTCCGACGTGCTGAACCTGTATCTCAATGATACCGCCCCCTTTGGGGCCGGCTTGCTGGATGGCGTGAACGGCATTGTCGTGGAGGGTGGCGCCGACGGCGAGCACTTGGGCGTGAGTGTCACGGGCATCGGCGACATGAACGGCGACCGGATCGATGATTTCGCCATCGGTTTCCTCGACGGCACGCTCGCGGGAGGCGCCTACATCATCCTGGGCGACCGGAATCTCGATCCGGTTATCTCGACCGGTGATATCGGCGACACCACGCAGGGCGCCACGGTGGAAGGGGTGAAGATCGTGGGCGCGCGGGCGGGCGACGGCGCGGGCCTTTCCATGGCGGGCGCGGGCGACTTCAACGGGAACGGTTTCCACGACCTGATCATCGGCGCGCCGGACGCGGACGACGGTTCGGGGACCCGCTGCGGCGCGGCCTACGTCATCTTCGGAAGCGACGCCGGGGTGGGGGCGAACGGCCTCATCGATTTGCAGTCCCTTGCGCCGCCGCGGGGCATCCGCATCCTCGGCGAGGCCGACGACGACGATTTCGGCGCGGCGGTCAGCGGGGTGGGCGATGTGAACGGCGACGGCGTATCGGATATCGGCGTGGGAGCCCCGAAGCAGGGGGCGGGGGACGAGGGATCGGCCTACGTGTTTTTCGGCCACGTGGATTACGCGAACAATGACGCGCCCAATCCCATCCCGCTGGCGCGGCTGGCGGACGGCGATCCGTCGCAGACGCCGCCGCTGCCCAATTCGCTGTATTTCACCGTGGTCATGCCGCCCGAGGGCGGCCTGGCGGACCTGGTCAACCCAGATATCGTGCTGCTGCCGCCTTTCAAGCCAGGCGACCTGGGCAGCATCCCCGGCATGCGGCTGACGGGCGAGGGGGGCGGCTTCGGAAGCAGCCTGGATAGCGTGGGCGATGCCAATGGTGACAGCCTGGACGATTTCGTTGTGGGAGCGCCCGCCTTCGACGGCGCCGGCGCGGCGGAACCCCACTGGGGCCGCGCCTATATCGTCCTGGGCGCCCGGGGCGAGGGCCACGCGCCGGAAAGCCTGGCAGCCGAGGTGGGCACGGAGGTGCCGGGGTTGCTCCTGATGGGCATCAACGAAGGCGACAACACGGCGGCCGTGGTGGCCGGCGCGGGCGACATCAACGGCGACGGCTACATGGATACGCTCATCAGCGCGACGGGCGGTACGCCCGGCGGCTATCCGGGCGAAGTGTATATAGTCCATGGCAAACCGGGGCTGGGCGGTGTGCTCTCCCTGCGGGATCTGGCGAACCGGGACCCCAACGCGGCGTTGGGCCGTTACCTCTACAACACGCATGATGCGGGCGCCGCCTTCGGCACGTCCCTGTCGGCCGTGGGTGATTTCAACAACGACGGCATCGCGGATTTCGCCGTCGGGCAGGACGGTTCGAGCTTCGTCATTTTCGGCGAATCGGAGCGGATCGCCGCGACCTACCGTTCCCGGGCGCGCAGCGCCGTGGGGCCGCTGGGGGACCTGCCGGGCGGGTCGGGGCTGGACCTGGGCGCGACGGTTTACCGGGGCGTGGGCGAGTTGGGGGATTTCGACGCCACCCTTCCCGCCTCGCGTGTTTCCATCCAATTCGTGGGCGGTGGTTTCGGCACGGAGTTGGCCGAGGCCAGCACCCAGACCGTGACGATCTTCCGGGAACCCGCGCCGGACGTGCCCGTGGGCGCCTGCGCCGCGGACGACGACCGCTGGATACCGCAGGGCGTTCACTGGCTGGTCACGACCAACCGGCAGGGCTTCTCTTCCTCCGTGATCGACCTGCATTACCGGCCCGAGGAAGTGGCGGGCGTGGATCTGCAAAGTATCGCCGTGTTCTACGCCAAACCGGGCGCGCCGCTGAGCGAGAACACCACCTGGTCCTGGTTGCCCTTTGTTCACGATCCGGATCGGCATGTGTTCTCCGTGATCCGGAATCACGGCGACAACGCCCGGGCCGAGTTCAACGGGTACTACGCTATCATCAAGGCCGACCTGATCACCCAGATTGGGCGGGTCATTCCCGCCGTGGGTGTCACGCCCGACGACATTTGGGCAAACGGCCCGGATGTGACCCCGAGCGATCCCGCCAAGACCTTCTGGAACAGCATCGAGAAGAAACTCTACGCCACCGGCGCGGGCGAGGTCACCATCCGCTGGCGCAACGGGGCCGGTGAAATTGTCAGCGAGGTGAAGGCGATCAACCAATGGCCCGCCGATGATTCGGGCCTGTTCCAGACCTACCTGGAGGGCACGCCGCCGGTGCTGATTACCGGCGCGTCGCCTGAATTGGAGTTCCCCTTCAGCGCGCTCATGGACAGCGACCCGGGCCTCACGTCGCCCACGGGCGGTGACCTGAAGGACTATGTCGAGACGAACGACGCCTTTGCCGCGGCCAAGACCGCCGGGAGCCGGGGCCGGGCGGTGATCATGCTTTCGACCAAGCCCCAGCCGGACCAGGGCGACATCTTTTTCCAGTTTGTCCGCGTGTCGAAGTGGGATGACCCCGCGAACTTCCTCGGGAACGTGCCGTGGACCGTGGGCACGCAGATCGATCCCAATACCGATCCGAATTTCGCCACCTATCACGATGAACGGGCGGGAGCGCCCTACGTTCTTTTCGGGAACGCGCCCTACGCGCCCGCCACGTTGCGCTATCCCGGATTCTACGACCGGGCGAACCGATGGGGAACGATTGTGCCCGTGAACGTGAAGCGGTCCGGTGAAGATGATCTTGCCCTGGCCTTCTACGAGCGCGGACGTAACCTGGTGGATGCCAAAACGGGCGACCGGGCGCGGGATCCCGTGACGGGCGAGCCCCTGTTGTCCTTCGCCTGGCCCTACAAGACGGCCACCTACGTGCTGGGATGGCCCACGGACGCGGAGACCATCGTGGTGGCGCGCCAGGACGGTTCGGGGGAACTGGATATCGCCACCTACGGGCAGGAACTGGACGTGTATGTCCAGAACGACCGCGCCCTTCCCGGCTTCAACCCGAACGAGGAGCACGCCCTCATCGCACCCTTCGGCGGCGGCAAGGCGCTCTTCGCCCTCCGCAACGACCTGAACGACACGGACCTCAACTCGCCCACCTACACGTCCGAACCCTACGCCCTGCTGGTCTACCGGGACCCGAACGACCTGGACGTTTTCGGCGTGCCGCGCACGAAGACGAAGCCCTTCGCCGTGCTGGCCACCGACGGCGTGTTTACCTTTGGTCCCTGGCCGCATGTTTCCGGCGACGACGACCCCTACGAGGGCAGCGCGGGCGCGTTCATTCAGCCGCCCTATCCGCTAAGCACCTTCCTGTACAGCCCGGACAACACCTATACCCCGGGATCGGCGGATTACGTGTTCGAGGATCGCACAACCCGCCATTGGGCGAAGTCGGCCACGGGCACGAACGACCGTCTCGGAATGCTCTTCTACTATCCCGTGCAGCCCGATTTCTATTTCCCCGAGGCCTACAAGCTCAAGTATGGCAGCGGGTCGGGGGATCCCCGGAACTTCGATCCGGCCCAGGGGGCGCTCGACGACGTGCCCCTGCTGGACGGCGGCCCCCATTCGGCGCGTCTCACGCCGGAACCCGTGCTCTACCAGACGACCTGGCCCGACGACATCCCCGTGATGGGACTCTCGGAGATCCTCATCGAGGCGAAGTACGGCCTTCCCCAGATCAACGGCCAGTGCAGTGTGGACCTTATCTACCAGCAGTCCGTGGCGGAATCGGGCGACCCCTCGAAAATCAGCGCCGGCCTTATCGATCCCGTGATTACCCGGTCGGTCGACCTGGCCGAGTTGCCCACCGACGTGAAGACCGCGCCCGCGGCGGGCGGGTTGGTCAGCTTCGCCGAATTGCCCCCGGCCCTGAACTTCCGCACCAGCTACGACCCCATCAACGGCAAGCTCATGTTCAAGGGCATCCTGGTGAACCCGGTGACGGGTTTCGACTACGTGCTGATCAACGTGATGACGCCGGAAGACTACGCGGCCATCCTGGCGCTCAGCCCGGGGTCGGCGGCCGGGTCCGACTGGGAAGTGGCGGTGACGCAATTGTTCGCGCTGGCCGATGAACCCCACATCATCCACGACAGCAGCGTGGACCCTTACGACGTGTTGGCCCTTTCCACGGGCAACGCCAAGGGTACGGGTTACATCACCCTGGCCATGCAAAACGCGAACGCCTGCGACCCCTTGCCGGTGAGCCTGGAAATCCTTCGCGTCATCGACGACCTGAACCCGGGCCAGGTGGCGGTGGTGAAGCCCGCGTGCGTTTTCGAGGAAAAGCTCACGCTCATGAACAACAACGACTTCCTCGGTAAGCCGGGCGATTTCATGTTCGAGTGGCTCTACGTGCCCGACGAGGGCGGTACCATCCCCGATCCGCCCGACCTGAACGATCCCACCGATCCCTGGCGTCCGCCGCCCCTGACCACCGGGCCTTCGAGCGGCGTGGGGTTGAACGCCATCACCATCCAGGGGCCGGGCCTTCTCACGCTGACGGACAACTGGTTCGTGGTGCGATACAAGCAGAAGGACAATGCCCAGCCTTACGGCAACCGCTGGAGCGACTGGACGCGGCCCCAGTTGGCGGAAGGATGGATCAAGCGGGTGGTGGGCACCATCAACCCCTTCACCCAGCGGGCAAGCGGGGGCGGCATCGCCGGGGCGGAGGAGTCTTTCGCCTCCTTCAGCACGGGCGCGCCCAACCGCCTGGTGAGCATGATCAGCCAGGCGGGACCACGCTGGACGGGCAGCGTGCCGCTGAATTGTGACAACCTGGATGCCTTCGGGTTGATCCCCATCTACGAGACGGTACTGGGCCGCGGCGCGGACCTGAGCATCAACGCCCTGTCGCCGGTGAATAACCCCGGGGTGAACACGGCGCTGCTGCTGGCCGCCAGCCGCATCAGCGATCTCTACGCCCTTCTGGCGAACGAGGCCTACGCGGACGCACAGGATCCCACCATCGCCTTCGGGACGGACGACGGCGTGTATGGCTCGGAAGCCACGTCCATCCACGCCTTCATGAACCAGACCGATTCCCTCCTGGAAGAGGAGCTGGTCCTCCTGCGGGGCCGGGACGACACCTTCGCGCCCAGTGTCGAGGTGGATCCGGTCTACAACCGCCTCATGTGGAACTTCACGCGGGACATCACGGGCGGCGAGGTGGCCTACGCCCTGAACTACAACATCCAGGACGAGGTGGAGGGGGGCAACGGCGTTATCAGCGAAGCCGACGCCAAGCGGCTCTATCCGCAGGGTCACGGCGACGCCTGGGGCCACTATCTCCAGTCCATCAAGACCTATTACAAGCTGCTTCGCCATCCCTTCTACACGTGGGTGACCCGGTCGGAGGCGTTGCTCGTGGGTGGTCAGCCGGTGACGGTGGACTACCTGGACGAGCGCAAGTTCGCGAAGGTGGCCGCGGCCAAGGCGCGCACGGGCGCGGAGATCGTGAACCTCACCTACCGCGATGCCTACGTGGAGGATCCGGCGGGCCAATGGCAGGGGTACAAGGACAAGGATCCCCTTCGCGCCTGGGGCTTCACGGAGTGGGCGCAACGGGCGGGCCAGGGAGCCTACATCGATTGGGTGGTGGGCAACGCCCTGCTGCGCGCGGAAGATCCGAATCCCGACCACACGAGTATTCAGAAGATTGATCGCACCACCGTGCTCGATCTGGCCGAGGTGGCAACCGCCTACGACAGCATCCAGGCCAAGGTGGACGAGGCCGACCTGGGGCTTAATCCGCTCGGCCTGGGCAACGACGTGGTGCCCTTCGACATCAGCCCGGCCCGGATCGACGCCGGGTTGACCCACTTCGAGCAGGTCTTCGAGCGCGCCGTGACGGCCCTGAACAACACGGTCACGGTGTTCAACCGGGCCAACAATTCAACCCAGTTGCTGCGCCGCCAGGCGGATTCGCAGCAGGACTTCGAGCGCGCCGTGCTGGACGCGGAACTGGACTTCCGGGCGCGGCTCATCGAGATCTTCGGTTATCCTTACTCCGACGATATCGGCCCCGGCGGCCTCTACGCGACCGGCTACGATGGCCCGGACCTTTTCCATTACATGTTCAACGAGCCGTCGGGCATCCAGCGCGATCCGTTGCTGCAAAGTCTTTTCTTCGACGACAGCACCCTGGCGGACGGCACGGACACGATTCCCGGCGCGGCCGAGCTCGCCTTGAGCCAGTGGAACTACGCCGTGGGCGATGGCGACTTCACCATGGTGGTGCCCGTGAAGAACTACGGCGCCGTCTCCACCTGCGACTTCGACACGGCCCTGGCGGGCTTCGCCGACCGGGACGACATTCCCACCAACTGCGTGACCCTGCCCACGTCGGGCACGCCCAGCGAACAGCCGGTGTACGTGTGGTACAACTTCTCCACTTCCGGCGGACGGCTGGGGATTGAAAAGCCCTCGAACTGGACGGGACAGCGGCGCGCGCCGGGCGAGATCCAGCGTGCCCGGTCCGAATTGCTCCAGGCCCTCGGCCAATTCATGAGCGCCATCGACGATTACGAGAGCCTGGTGGGCGAGATCGAGGACCAGATTGAGCTGATTGAAGCGCAGTTCGGGATCAGCGCGGCCCAGCTTGAGTTGCTCAACGACCGCCTGGACGCCAAGAAGTCGGCGCTCGAAAAGATCCGCATCATGAAGACGACGCAGATCGCCCTGAAGGCCGCCATCACCATCGTGGAGGCCATCGGTAAATCCCTCGAAAAGTCGGTGCCCACGGTGACCGGCGTCATTGTCGGTTTCTCCAACGGGGTCATTATTGACGGGTTGGCACCGGTGCGGGGCGGAATCAGCGCCGGTTGGAAGGGCGCCCTGGCGGCGTTGAGCGCGGCCACCGACCTGCTTGACATTCCCATCCTCTTCATCGAGCACGCGGGGCAGATCGCCGACGATCAACTGGCCATCGACATGACCAACCTGGAAGGCCAGTTCAGCAACTTCCAGGCCATTCACGGTCTCGAATCGCTCCTGCGCAACGAGATACCCCTGCGCATCGCCCTGCACAACACGCACGAGGCCGTGACGCAGGCGAGCGGACGTTACCTGGAGGTGCTGGCCGAGGGACAGCGCGTCATCGAGCGCCGGGAGATCCTGCGTCATCAGACCGCGGCCGACGTGCAGCAGCAGCGCTACAAGGATATGGCCTTCCGCATTTTCCGGAACGACGCCCTGCAGAAGTACCGCGCCCAATTCGATCTGGCGGCACGCTATACTTTCCTCGCCGCCAAGGCCTACGATTACGAAACGACCATGCTGTCGAGCGATCCCATGGCGGGCGAGCAGTTCCTCACCCGGATCGTGAAGGCGCGCCAATTGGGCACGGTCACCGACGGGCTGCCCCAGACGGGCACGGGCCTCGCCGACAGCCTGGCCGTGATGGCGCGGAACTTCGAGGTCCTCTCCGGGCAACTTGGTTTCAACAATCCCCAGGTGGAAACCAACCGCTTCAGTTTGCGGCGGGAGCTGTTCCGCATTCTCCCCGGCGAAGCGGGCGACGAGGCCTGGCGCGAAGTGCTTCGGCAGGACTATGGCGCCAACGGGGTGGGCACGGCCGCCAACCTGTGGGACGTGCCGGAGTTCCGGCAGTATTGCGTGCCGCCCGCCGGTTTCGGCGACACGGAGCCGGGCATTGTGATTCCCTTCGGGACGGTTGTGGAGGAGGGAAAGAACTTCTTCGGCCACGACGCGGGCGGGCTGGACAGCTCCTATGATTCGACCAAGTTTGCCACGAAGATCCGTTCCGTGGGCACGTGGTTCAGCAACTACGATTTCCTGAACTTGTCGAACACGCCGCGCATCTACCTGGTGCCCGCGGGGACCGACATCCTTCGGTCACCCACGGGCTTTGCCGGGCAGATTCGCTCTTTCAACGTGATGGACCAGGTCCTGCCGGTGCCTTTCTCCATCGGCGGAAACGATTTGGACGACCCCTACTGGATACCCTCGGTCGATTCCCTCGCGGGCAGTCTCGTGCCCATTCGCCGTTTCGGCCGTTATCGCGCCTATCATGACAGCGGTGAATTCTCGGAGAAGGAGGTGACCCGCGACAGCCGGCTCATCGGGCGGTCCGTCTGGAACACACGGTGGATGCTCATCATCCCGGCAAGCACCTTGTCCAACGACCGCGAGGAGGGCCTGGCGCGTTTCATCGACGGTAACCTGGTGAACGGCGAACGGGACGGCAACGGGGTTTCGGACATCAAATTGTTTTTCGAAACCTACGCCTACCCGCGACTGAAGAAAAAGTAACCGGCGTGAGGACAACTGGTTGATACGCACCATGCGACATAGCGTGGTCATGCCGGCCCTGGCCGTCTTGGCCGCGGCATTGGTGGCGCAGGCCGCTCTTGGCGCGAACAAGAACGGCGTGGCGCCCAACGCCGTCGTGCTGCCCGCGGGTCCCGGATCGATCCTGGGTCTGGGCGAGGACTTCGCGCCGGACCTGCCCACGGGTTCGGCGAAGTACGTTCTGCCCATCGCGCTGCCCCGCGGCGTCACGGGCTTCACCCCCGACGACCTGGGCCTGAAATACGACAGCGGCCTGGGCAACGGCATCCTCGGCTTCGGCTGGGAACTGGATCTGCCCCGCGTGGAGCGGCGGCTCACCAAGCCCCTTCCGCGCTACGTGGACGGTCCCAACGGGCTGGACGATGATGGTGATGGCGAGACGGACGAAGCGGACGAGATCGACCGGTTCCTGAGCGAGGTGCATGAGGCGCCCGTGGGCCTGGTGCCCCTGGAAGACGGCTACTATCTCGGCCAGAACGAGGGCGCTTTCATTCGCTACGCGCGGGTGGATGATTATTGGGAAGGCACCTTCCCCAACGGCAACCGCATGGTCTTTGGCCGGCATGAAAGCGCCCGCGTGATGGACCCGGCCACGGGCCGTGTCCGGCGTTGGAGCATCGAAGAGGAGACCGATACCAACGGCAACACCATCCGGTATACCTACACCGCCTTTCCCGGAGAAGACAACCTGAACCAGGTCTACCTGGCACTTGTCGAGTATGGTCCCGCCGCCCCGCCGTGGGAGAACTTTCATTTCGTCGCCTTCGACTACGAGCCCCGCGGCGACGTTATCGAAGACGGGCGTGGGGGCTTCCTGGTGCGCACGGGAATGCGGATCAAGACCATCACCGTGGGCACGCAAGGCCCCAGGCTTGCCGGACACGCCCAGGGGGATTACAACGGCGACGGCGTTACGGATAACCTGGACCGGCGCTATGTCCTGACCTATGGGCAGGATCCCCATTGGTCCCTGCTCACCACGGTGACCCTGGTCGGCGCGGACGGGGTGACCGCCATGCCGCCCATGCGGCTGGGCTACACGCGGTGCGACACGTCCGAGAGGATCGACGTGGGCGCTTACGCCTATTCCTCGGAAAACACACCGCGAAAGCTCATGGACAACCCGGCGGTGGAATTGACCGATCTCAACGGCGACGCCTTGCCGGATATCCTGGAGACCGATCCGCTGGGCGGCCCCCACCATGCCTACTTGAACCGCGGCGCCGTGGACGGGGTCATCCGTTGGGCCGACGGCATGGAGATGGGGGGCGACGACCGGGCGGCACGGGTGGACCTGGCCGGTGACGTGGGCGTGATTGCCGACCTGGCCGACCTCAGCGGCGATGGGCGGTCGGACCTGGTCTATCGTGCCGGACCGCGGGAGACGTACTACTTCCCCAGCGTCGTGGAGGGCGGTGCGGTGTCCTGGGGGGAACGGATCACCATGAATGTGGATGCCGGCTTTTCCGCGCCCCCTTCGCCCTACGAGAACGCCGGGGTGAAGCGGAGCGACATGAACGGCGACAAACGGGGCGACGTGGTGCAGAGCTTCGGCGAGGCCGGTCTGACGGGAATACGCATCTGGTACAACCTGGGCGGGCGGCGCTTCTCAAAGCCCTTTTCGGTGGGACAGGATTTCGGTTTTCGCCTTGATTACAGCGGCGTGTCCCTCACGGATTTCAACGGCGACGGCGTGCCCGATATGACGCGCATCACGCCCACGGGCGTGGAAGCCGCCGCGGGCCTGGGCTACGGGCGTTTTGCCGCGCTGCGCAAGGCACGCCTGCCGGACCATACCCTCAACCGGCAGCAATTGGGGAAGGCCTCGCTCCGGGATCTCAACGGCGACGGTTTGCCCGACCTGGTCGTCGACCGGGCCGCCCCCGGGGAATTGTGGTACTGGATGAACCGTGGCAATTACGCCTTTGACCCGCGCCGCGTGATGGGGGGCCTTCCCGCGCCGCTGGGCGTGGAACCGGCGACGCGCTGGGCCGACCTCAACGGCAATGGCACGACCGACCTCGTGATTGCGGATCCCCTGGCGGAGCACCGTCTGCTTGTCTTCGATCTTGGCGAGGCGCTCGGATGTGTTCCGGCCCCCAACCTGCTCAACCGCATCGAGAACGGGATCGGCCGCGTTATTGAAATCCGCTACGAAACGACGACCCGCTTCCTTTTGGCCGACACGGCGGCGGGAAGGCCCTGGCCCGACCCCATGCCGTTTACCGTGGACGTGGTGGGCGGGTCGGTGACGGACGATTCGCTGGGCCATTCCTACCGCCGCGACTATGCCTACCACGATGGTTTCTACCACACGGGCTTCCGCTTCTTCACCGGTTTCGGGCGGGTGGACGTCACCCATCATGGCGACGCCTCCGCTCCCACCCTGGTGATGCGGTACACCTTTGACGTGGGCCGCGAGGTTTTCGCCCTGCGCGGGGCCATGCTGACCCAGACGGCGGAAAGGGAAGACGGCAAGGTTTTTTGGCGCGAGACCGACACCCAGGACAGCCGCGTGCTGTACACGGGCGTGGATGGCAAGAAAGTGACCTTTCCGTTCACCGTGCGCAAGGTACGTGAAATTATCGAAGGGGGCGCGGGCACGCCACGCCGGGTCGTGTCGGAAAGCGATTTCGATGACTACGGCAACCTCGTGGCTTCCCGCGAGTACGGCGTGGTCGAAGACGGAAACCGGGGCGCGTTCCACGACGAAAAGATCACGGAAATCACCTATGCCTACAACATCGACGATTGGATGGTGCGTTTTCCCATTCGAAGCGAACTGAAGAGCCTGGGGGGCGAGGTCATTGCACGCACCGAGTTCTACTACGACGACGAAACCCATGGGGCGGATAACTTCGGTGTCGTGGTGAACGGGCGGAAAACCCTCGTTCGTAAATGGACCAATCCCGGCGATCCCGGCGCCTTTGTTGACGAAGGCCGCGTAAAGTACAACGCCGTGGGCAATCCCGTGGTGCTCATGGATCCCCTGGCCGAGGTGAACAGCGGCGTGATCAACGACGCCGCCGGACACTACCGGAGCCTGGTGTATGATCCCCGCTTCCACACCAGCGTGATCCGCGAGACGGTTCATGTCGGCGGGGACAGCGCGGATCTCGTCTACCGGGCCGACTACGATTACGGCCTGGCCGTGGTGACTTCCGTCACCGACTTCAACGGCGCGGTCACCACCTATGGGCATGACCCTTTCGGCCGGCTGGAACACACGGTGCGGCCCGGCGATACGCCGGCCTTTCCCACCCTCGAATACAGCTATCATCCCGCCCTGGACATCCCCGGCGTGGGAATTGTAAACATGATTGAAACCCGGCAACTGGACCGGACGCCCGGCGCGGCGGGAAGCGGGAAACGCGCCTATTACACCATCAAGCGAAGCTATGCCGACGGGTTGGGCCGTTTGCTCATGGAGCGGGCCGAGGCCGAGCCCGACCCCGCCACCGGCGCGCCCCGCGTGGTGGTGACCAACGCCGCCCTCTACAACGCGCGGGGCGGGAAATGGGCCGTTTTGCGGCCCCACTTCGCCATGGGTGGCGGTGGCCTCGACGATTTGCTCGCCTATGAGTCCATCGAAGCGCCGCCATGGCAGGGCCTGTTCCACGAGGACGGCGTCCTCGCCGCCATGGGGTTGGATGACGCCTTGAAGACGACGACCGCCTATGATGCGCTCCTCCGTCCCATGCGCACCGTTTTTCCCGACGACACGGAAGAGGTGCGGCAATTCGAGCCGCTCCTGACGCGCGTTTTCGACGCCAACGACCTGGATCCGGTTTCGTCCTTTTTCGACACGCCGGTAATCCGCTACACCGATGGCTTGGGGCGACTTTACCGAGTCGATGAGGTGGTCCATCTTGGTGATGACGGCAACCCCGTGCCGGAAAGAAACACGTGGACCACCCGCTACGCCTACCGGGCCGACGGTCTGCTGACCGCCATCACCGATGCGCAGGGCAACGTGCGCACCTTCAGGTATGATGGGCTCGGGCGGAAGCGTTCCCTAGACGACCCGAACCGGGGCGCCCGGTTTTATTTTCATGACGCCGCTTCGAACCTGCTTCGAACCGTGGACGCCATGGGCCGGGAAATCACCTACACCTACGACGGCGCGAACCGGGTGTTGACCGAGGATTTTCACGATGAAGGGGAAGCATTCTCCTTCGGGTATGTCTATGATCCCGCCCAACCGCTCACCCCGGAGAACCGTCCCGACGTGGCGTACTTTTACGACACGCCCGCCGGGTCCGTGGATATGGGCGACGGCACGTCGGCCACCGCGGAGAATACGAAGGGCCGTCTCGCCGTGGTATGGGATCTGCACGGGGAGTACCACCGGAGCTACGACGCGCGGGGACGCCTGGCCTGGTCGGTGGACCGGCGCCCCGACATGGAGACCGGCGTGCCCGTGAGCTACCGCACGGCCATGACCTACGATTCCCTCGACCGCGTTCGCGAGATCGTCTATCCCGACGGCGACCGCTGCACCTATGCCTTCAACGAGCGCAGTCTCCTGCGCGAGATCGGCGGCGGCGCGGGCGCCAACCGGGACGGCGCGCCGTACATCCTGCGCACGGCGGAATACACGCCCTCCGGCCGACGGCTGCGCTTCGCCCATGGCAACGGCGTGAGCGGCCGTTACACCTACGACGCGCGGGGACGGCTCAACGCCCTGCAGGCCTACCGCGCCGACAACGAGAACGAACCAATCCTGGCCTACGACTACACCTTCGACGCGGTGGGCAATCTCCGCCGCATTCACGACGTGCGCCCCCGGTCCGTGCTTCCCGCCGATGATCCGAGACGCAATACCCAAATCTTCGGCCTCGACGACCGGTACCGGCTGACCGCCGTGCGTTTTTCCTTCGCCCCGCCCGAAGCGCCCGACCGGGACGACGGCCTCATTACGTACCGCTATGACCGGGTGGGCAACATGGTGAGCAAAACCTCCGACCTGGACGCCGTGGCGCGGGGATTCTCCGTGACCAACCTCGGCGACATGCGCTATGGCGGCGCGCCGGGCGCCTGGAACCGCGTGGGCGACGACACGGCGGACCCGGGACCGCACGCCCTTACCGGCGCAGGCGCCGGAGAGAAGGCGCGCGTCTTCGCTTACGATGGCAACGGCAACATGACCGCCATCGACGACCTGGTATGCACGTGGGACTACAAGGACCGGCTCGTTCGCGTCGAGGACGGCGCCATGCGGGCCGAGTACGGGTACAACCATGCCGGTGAACGGGTGAGCAAGCGGGTCTACCCGAAAGACGGCGCGGGCCGGGTGTCGTCCACGCCCGCCGTGGCCACGGAATACGTGGGCAGGCATTTCGAGATCCGCCGGCACGGCCAGCCGGTGAAGTATGTATACGACGGCAATGAGCGCGTGGCCCGCATTACGGGAACGCTCGACGCCTCGGCCCAGCGTGTTCAGCGCTTCCATCTCGTCGAGGGATGGAACCTGCTTTCCATGGCGGTGGACGCGCCGGACGCGGCGCGGCAGTTGGGCATCGATTCCAACCCGCTGATCACGGGTGGCTTCCTCGCGGCGGAACCCGAAGCGTCCCTCGTTCCACTGGCGGCGGATACGCCCATGCCCGCGGGCACGGTCTTCTGGATTCGGGCCGATGCCGCCACGGTGATCGACGTGCGCGGCACGTACACCGAGGGCGCCGCGGCCACGGGGACGGTGGAAAGGGGTTACTGGACCACGGCGTTGCTGGAAACGCTGGATTTGGAGACGGCCCTGCCGGAAGGTATTCCCTTTGTTTGGGTCCACGACGCAAACAGGCAAACGTGGCGCGCGGGACTTGCCGGCGGTATGGCATTCCTGTCGGATCTGCCCGAGGCCCTTCGGCCCGGCGAGCCGCTCTTTATAGAAACCGGCGCACCCGTCGAGATCCGCTTGCCCGAGGCTTCCGCGCGCATCCACTACTACCTTCACGACCACCTCGGGTCTTCCAGCCTCATGGTGGACGCCGAAGGACGGGTGGTGGAAGAGACGGCGTATTATCCTTTCGGCGAGCCGCGTTATCATTTCCGGGCGCTGGACCGTCCCCGCGAGCCCTATCAGTACACCGGGAAGGAACGGGACGCCGAAAGCAATCTCCAGTTCTTCGGCGCTCGTTACCTAGCGGCCTCCCTGGGCCGTTTCACTTCGGTGGACCCCGTGGTGGAGGCCGTGCCCGCCGCGGCCCTGGCCGATCCCCAGTTGCTTCACGCCTACGGCTTCGCCCGGAACAACCCCCTTATCTACAAAGATCCCGACGGCCGTTTCATCACCACCGCCATCGCCCGGTCGAAACTGCGCGCCCTGAACCCCTTCAGTCCCGAGAATCGCGGCAGTCCCCTCCTCACCCGGAGCGAACGGATCGCCGAGGTCTTTGCCGGTCTCAAGATAAAGAAAGGGGGCCGGTTGCCGGAAGGCTCCTCCATCGGCGGCCAAGGCTTCCCCGGCTTCCTCAACGGTGAAGCGTCCCTCCAGCGGACTTCCGCCACCAGCAACCCGGAGGACGTGATCAAACCGGTCATCGCCCAGGCGGAGAAACTCAAGGCCCAGTACCAGGCCAAGGGGTTGAAGATCGACGTGGACCAGTTCCTCAACGCGCTGCGTGTCACGCAGGAGAGCGCCACGCCCGGGCAGAAGCTTGCCGCCGCCATGGACGATCCCCTCGGGCCGCTCTTCGCCGACCTGGAAGACGTGACCATTTTCAACGAGAAAACGAAGGCCGGCGTGGGCGGCATCCTGGGGCGCCTGGACCGGCTCGACCTTGAGGCGAAATACGACCAGTTCAAGGGGCTCGCGGAGAAGAGTTTCGCCGAGAAGAAGTTCAATTTCGATGTGAAGGAAGTAAACAGGTTTATCGAACAGTTCGTGGATCTTCCGGGGCAGGTGGGGGGACTGGGAGAGGAAGAAAGTGTTTTTGGAAACCTTTTTGACGAGGAAACAGACGGGCCGGAGACGCGCGATGAGTAGTCTTTGGTCGCGGCATGAGCGTCACGGCGCATCGCGCCGCAGGCAGAATAACGCAAGGAAAGTGGCCATGTGTACCCATGCGCGAGGATGGACGGCGGGTTGGTTGGCAATGCTGATGGTGGCGCTGAGCGCCGCGTCTTTTGCCGGTGTGCCGAAACCGGGACTGGTTCTCTACGGAAAGGTGATCGACGGGCAGGGCGATCAGCTTTTCGACGGGGAGTTGGTGTGGACCTATACCCCGGACGATGGCGGTCCGGCGGTGACGGTCACCACCACCCTGGACACCATTGAAGGCCCCGGTGGTCCCTTTTCCTACCGGGTCATCGTGCCGCTGGAATCGGAAGAGCCGGGTTTTCCCGCCGACGGCACGGCCCTGCCCGTGGGGGCCGCCTCCGCCGGTTACCTGCGCGAAGGCAGGCTGCTTAACACGGACATTGTCCAGTCCCGGCAGGTGTCGTTTTCCAATGCCGACATCAGTTCCGCCAAGCGCGTGGACTTGTGCATCACCTGCACGGCCGAGCCCCGGGATTTTCACAGCGCCGACCTCGACCGGAACCACCGTTTTTCCCTGGGCGAGTTCCTGCGCGTGGCCGAGCTGTACGTGGCCACGCCTGATCACGACTATCACGTTGCCTCGAACAGTGAAGACGGTTTCGCCCCCGGCGTGGGCCCGCGCACGGGCGAGCCCCATTCCAGCGATTACTACGGCGGCGCGGACTGGCGTCTCACGGTGCAGGAACTGGTGCGCATGATCGACCTCTTCGCCTCCACCCCGGACCATGCCTACACGCCCGACGGCCTGGCGGAGGATGGTTTCCGGAAGGAGCGGGCGGACGCCCCGGAGGGGCTCCCCGCTTCCCGCGCTTCCGCGGCCGAACCGGAAACGCTCGTGGGCGCCCGGCGTTACGTGCGCGGGGGCCGTCCGGGCCATGCCTCGGAGCTTGAGATAACCCTGGAAGTGGAAGCGCGCAACGGCGGCAGCGTGAGCGCCCTGGGCCTGACGGAATTCCTGCCGGACGGTTGGCGCTACGCGGGGTCGTCGCAGTCCGTTTTCGCGGGGCCCGCGGCGGGTGACACGGGCTATGCCGACTTCGCCTGGCACCCCGTGCCGGCCTTTCCCTATTCCTTCACCTATACCGTGGATTGGGCCGCCACCGGCGACCTGGCCGCCGACCTGGCCGCGTTCCAGGGCGAGTTGGTCTACCGTACCGTTTCGGGCAACGTGGAACAAACCGCGCGGGTTGGTGACGGCCTGGACGGCGCGCCCGTGACGTCGGACCTCGACGGGGACGGTCTCGCCGATGACCTCGACGGCTTTATCGACGTGGACGGGGATGGCGTGCCCAACTTCATCGACGTGGATTCGGACAATGACGGCCTTACCGACCGGGAGGAGATCTGGATGAACGGCGACGGCGACTATGATCCCTCCTCCTCGGGGGGGGACACGGACTTCACCAATCCCGATTCCGACGGGGACGGCGTGAACGACGGCGCGGAGGTGCTCGCGGGCGCCAATCCCCTCGATCCGAACTACACGCCCAACGGCGTGCCCGTGGGCGCCCCCTGGACCCTGGGCCTGCTCGTCCTCCTGTTGAGTGGGTCCGCCCTCTTGTTGCTCCTGTCACGCCCGGCCTCGCGGCGTGTTTGATAACGAACCAGGCATGATGTGGCCGGCAATCCGGCCCGAATGAACGTGAGAAGGAAAGACCGCATGGAACCCAGGCCCATGACACGCGCACGGCTTCGCCGCCGGGCGGCCCGAACCCTCTGCGGGGTGGTGTTTCTGCTGCCCGCCCTGGCCCTGGCCGCGCCCACCGCCACCATAAACGGTCCCTATGCCATCAACGAAGGCAGCGTGCTCAACCTCGACGCGACGGGGTCGACCAACGCCGTCGCCTGGCGCTGGGACCTGGACAACGACGGCCAGTACGACGACGCCACGGGGGAGACGCCCGCCGTGGCCTGGAGCACCCTGGCCGGCCTGGGCGTGACCGATGGCGCGGTCACCATCGGCCTGGAGGTGGAGGACGGGGCCGCCGCGACGGACTCCGCCACCACCACGCTGACCATCACCAACCTGGATCCCGTCGCCGACGGGGGCGGACCTTACGGCATCAACGAGGGCGAGGATTTGACGCTCAACGGGTCGGGCTCCACCGACCCCGGTGACGATGCCCTGACCTATGCCTGGGACGTGGACAACGACGGCCAGTACGACGACGCCACGGGGGTGAGTCCGACGGTTACGTGGGCCACCCTTTCGGGGCTGGGGGTGGTGGACGGCGCGGGGCTGACCATCGGCCTGGAGGTGACGGACACGGAAAGCGCCACGAACACGGCCACCGCCACCCTGACCATCACCAACCTGGATCCGGCCGCCGACGGGGGCGGGCCTTACAGCATCACCGAGGGCGACGACTTGGCGCTCGACGGGTCGGGTTCCACCGACCCCGGCGGCGATACGCTGACCTATGCCTGGGACGTGGACAATGACGGGCAGTACAACGACGCCACGGGGGTGAGTCCGACGGTCACGTGGGCCACCCTTTCGGGGCTGGGGGTGGTGGACGGCACGGGGCTGACCATCGGCCTGGAGGTGACGGACACGGAGAGCGCCACGAACACGGCCACCGCCACCCTGACCATCACCAACGCGCCCCCCACGGTGGACCATGGCGGCCCCTACACCATGAATGAAGGCGCCAGCCTCGTCCTCGACGCCACGGGAACCACGGACCCGGGCGGCGATACGCTGACCTACTCGTGGGACCTCAACAACGACGGGACCTTCGGCGATGCCACGGGCGACAACCCCACCCTCTCCTGGGCGGCCCTTTCGGTGTTCATCCTGGACGGCACGAACACCATCGGTCTTCGCGTGGGCGACACGGGCAACACGAACAACGAGACCGTGGATGTCACCACGACGGTGACCATCACCAACCTGGTGCCCGTTCCCGACGGGGGCGGCCCCTATGCGATTGACGAGGGCCAGGATCTCGTTTTGGACGCTTAGGCCTCCACCGACCCCGGAGGGGACAGCCTGGATTATTCGTGGGACCTGGATCGGGACGGAACCTTCGGTGACGCCACGGGAGTGTCTCCCACGGTGCCCTGGGATACGCTCAAAACCTTTATCACCGACGGGGCCAACACCATCGACGTTCGTGTCACGGACAGCGGCAACACGGTGAACATGTCCGCCGATGCGTCCACGACGGTGACCATCACCAACCTGGCGCCCACCGCGGATTCCGGCGGTCCCTACACCATCGATGAAGGCGCAACCCTGAACCTGGACGCCTCGGGCTCTTCCGATCCCGGCGGCGATGCGCTCCAGTTCCTCTGGGACATGGACAACGACGGCTCCTTTGACGATGCCACGGGCGAGACCGTGGACATGGCGTGGTCCACGCTGACGACCTTCTTCGACAGCGGAACCCAAACCATACGCCTGGCGGTGGTCGATCTCGGCAATGCCTCGACCCTTTCCGATATTGAATCCACGACGGTGACCATCACCGACCTGGCGCCCACGGCCAACGACGACACGAGCAACGGCGACGAGGACAGCGTGCTGAGTGTCGTGGCGCCCGGGGTGTTGTCCAACGACACCGACCCGGGCGGCGATGCCCTGACCGTGGTGGACAGCGCCAGCGACACCACCAGCGCCAAGGGCGCCCTGATCACGTGGGGCACCGACGGCAGTTACGCCTACGACCCCCGCGCCGTGGCCACTTTCAACACCCTGCGGGCGGGCGAAACCGAAACCGATACCTTCGATTACGTCATGACCGACGGCAACTTCCAGGACAGCGCCACGGTGACGGTCACGGTCACGGGCGTGAACGACGCGCCGGTGTTGGACAACACGGGCGACATGTTCTTCCCCACCATCAACGAGGATGATACATCCCAAACGGGGATACTGGTGTCGGATCTGCTCGCCAGTGATCTGCCCGACCCGGTGAGCGACGACGACACGGGCGATCCCGAGGGGATTGCCATTACCGCCGTGGATGAAACCAACGGCACCTGGGAATACCTCCTCGACGGCGTGCCGGGCTGGAATCCCATCGCTCCGGTCGATTCCACCAGCGCCCGGCTGTTGCGCGCGGAGGACCGCGTCCGTTTCGTCCCCGCCCAGGACTACAACGGCACCGTGGATCCCGGCATCACCTTTCAGGCGTGGGACCGGAGTATCGGCACCGCGGGTGACCTGGGGGACGCTTCGGCAAACGGCGGCGCGACGCCTTTCAGTACGGACAGCGACACGGCGCGGATTACGGTGAACCCCATCAACGACCCTCCCGTGGCCAACGACGACCAGGTTGACGTGGAGGAGGACGTGGAGAAGGTCATCGCCGTGCTGGCCAACGACACGGACGTGGAAGGCCTCGATCCCGCCACGGTGTTCGTCACGACTCCGCCAAACCACGGGTCCACCGGTGTGGACCCCGGCACGGGAGAGGTGCGCTACCTTCCCGACAACAATTACACGGGTCCCGACAGCTTTGTCTACCGCGTGCGCGATGTGGGCGATGGCAGTTCGGGGCCCCTGCTGGATTCCGCCACGGTGACCATCGATGTCATCGCCACGAATGACCCGCCCACCGCGAAGGATGACATTGCGGCCACCATTGCGGGCACGCCCGTGGTGATCGACGTGCTGGCCAACGACACGGACGTGGAGTCCGCCCTGGACCCGGATGTCACGGTCACGGTCAACCCCACGGGCGGCACGATCACCGGCATCGACACGGCCACCGGCGCGATTACCTACCTGCCGAACAACGATTTCCAGGGCATCGACACCTTTACCTACGAGGTCTTCGATACCGGTCTGCCCCTGCCCGCGCTCAGTGATACGGCGGATGTTCGGGTTGCCGTGAGTCAGACCGCGATCACCGTGGACACCCTCGACGACAACGACGACGGCGACCTGAGTCCGGGCAACGTGTCGCTTCGCGAGGCGGTGACCCTCATTGCCGATACGGGCGTTATCGATTTTGATCCCGCCATCATCGGGCCGGGCCTGAACACCATCATTTTATCCCTCGGCGAGATCGCCGATCTCCGGGGCTTCACCCTGGAAGGCCCCGGCGCCGACCGGCTCGCGGTCGATGGCGACGGGAACGGCCGCATCCTGTCCTTCCAGGGCGGCGACGTCACCGTGCGGGGCGTGACGTTCACCAACGGCCTGGTAACCGACGACGCGGGCGGCGCGCTGCGGGTCGGCTCCGGGGCCTCCCTCACGCTGGAGGATTGCGTCGTTTCCGCCAGCCGGGCCGACGACAGCAACGGCCAGGCCGATGATTTGGGCGGCGGTATTTTCAATGAAGGCACGCTTACGCTGCACAACACCACGGTTTCCGGAAACGAAGCCGACGCCTTCGGTGGCGGCGTTTACAGCACGGGCACGGTGAACATGAGCAACACCACCCTTTCCGGCAACACGGCCACCACGGAAGACGGCGGCGCCCTCCACGTGGAATCCGGCACGGCCACGATCACCAACTGCACCATCGCGTACAATCATGCCGTGAGCGGCGGCGGAATCAGCAAGGAATCGGGCACCGCCACGGTGGCCAACAGCATCATCGCGGGGAACACCGCCACCGCTTCCAGGAATGATGTGGACGGCCTGGTCGAAAGTCTCGGCGGCAACCTGGTCGAGGATCCCGAAGGCGGCCCCACGTGGCTGGCGAACGACATCACGGGGGTGGCGGCAGGGACGGTCGTGGAGCCCGGCCTGGCCGCGAACGGCGGGACGACGCCCACCCATGCCTTGCTCGCCGACAGTCCCGCCGTCGACCGGGGCGACAGCGCCCTCGCCACCGGGGCGGGGCTCACGGTCGACCAGCGCGGCGAAGCACGCATCGTGGGCGACGCGGTGGACGTGGGCGCCTATGAAGTGCGCCGGTTCCGGGTGGACACCCTGGCCGACGAGGACGACGGCGACACCTCGGCGGGCGATCTTTCCCTGCGCGAGGCCGTGGGCCTCTCCCTGCCGGGCGATATTATCGACATCGGGGTCTCGGGGCTGTCGCGGATCGACGCCGTCCTCGGCCCCATCCACATCATGAACGGCCTGGGCATCTTCGGTCCGGCGGACGGCGGCTTCACGCTTTCGGGCAACGGGGACCTGGGCGGGGCCGACGCCACACCCTTGCTCTATGTCCCCCTGACCCTGCCCCAGGTGGTTCTGGAAGACCTGGTCTTCACCGACGCCTACGATGACAGTTCCCTGGCGAACCGCGGTGGTCCGGTGGTGCATAGCTTCGGCACGGTGCGCGCCCGCCGTTGCCAGTTTCTTGAGAACACGGCGCAAGGCCTGGATGGCGGCGCGGTGGTCAATCGCGGCGCCATGACGCTCTCGGATTGCTCCTTCCTGTCGAACACGGCGGGCAACCTGGGGGGCGCGGTGGTCAATTGGGGCGGCACGCTGGTGGTGGATCGCTGCCTCTTCCAGGACAACAGCACCCTGCAACAGGGCGGCGCGGTCATCAACCTCTTGGAGGGGGTGGTGGAAATCGACGGCGCCTATTTCACGGGGAACCATGCCGCCATCGCGGGCGCGTTGCACAACCCCGCCGGCGGGACGGTCACCGTCCGGAACAGCGCCTTTACCAACAACCTGTCCGACACGGACGCGGGCGCCATTCTCAACATGGGCGCCTTCACCCTGGTGAACAGCACCCTCAGCGGGAACACGGCCGCCCGGAACGGCGGCGGCTTTCAGCAGAAAGGCACGGGCGCCACCCTCACCAACGTGACCATCGTGGACAACACGGCGGACAATGCCGACACGGGCTTCGCGGAAGGCGGCGGCATTCACGTGGCGGAAGGCAGCATCACCCTGCACAACACCGTCGTGGCTGCCAACTTCGACACGCCGGACAACGGGGGCGGCGGCAACATTCGCCCGGACATCTCGGGCGCGGTGGTAACGCTGGGCCACAACCTCATCGGTAACGGCACCGGCGCCGGCGGCGTGAGCGACGGCATCGACGGCGACCAGGTAGGCACGGGAACCGATCCCATCGATCCCCTGCTGGGGGACCTGGCCCTCAACGGCGGCACGACGCCCACCCACCTGCCCAAGGTGCGGAGTCCCCTCATCGACGGCGGAGACAACGGGGCGGTCACCACGGCCCTCTTCGGCGAAGCGCCTTTCCTCGACCAGCGGGGCGACACCTTCCCGCGCATCGTCGATGGCGATGGCGACGAAGACCATACGGCGACGGTGGACATCGGCGCGGTCGAGTTTCAGCCCACCATTCCGCAATTCACCTCCGTGCCCGTACTGGACGCCACGGAGGACCAGGATTACCGCTATGACGTGACGACCTCGGACGCCGACCAGGCGGAAATCATCACCATCAGCGCGCCCGTGCTGCCCTATTGGATCACTTTCGAGGACCTGGGGAACGGCACGGCCACCCTCACCGGAACGCCCACGAACGAGGAGCTTGCCCCCGCCTTCGACACCCTGCCCTACGACGTGGAACTGGTCGTGAGCGACTGGGAAGGCCAATCCTCCACCCAGGCCTTCACCATCATGATCCAGGGCGTGAACGACCCGCCCGTGCCCGGGGCCGACGAGACCACCACGCCGGAAGACACGCAAACCGTGATCGACGTGGTGCTCAACGACCGGGATGTGGACGGAGACATAGTGCCGGGCAGCGTGACCATCACGCGCGCCCCGCGCCACGGCACGGCCACGCCCAGTCCTTCCACCGGCCGAATCACCTACACGCCCGACGCCGACTACAACGGCGCGGATGATTTCGAGTACCAGGTTGACGATGACGGCACGCCCCTGCCCGCCCTGTCCGGCGTGGCGGAAGTGACCCTGACGGTCGAGGCGGTGAACGACCCGCCCGATACCGCCGATGACCGTGCCACCACGGACGAAGACGTGGCCGTATTGATCGATGTGTTGGGAAACGACGCGGACCGCGACGGCAACCTCGTGCCCGGTTCCCTTTCCATCATTGCCCCGCCGGTTCACGGGGACCTGGCGGTGGATGCCGGCACCGGCGAGATTACCTACACGCCCGACGCCGATTACAACGGTGCGGACAGTTTCCAGTACGAAGTGAGCGACGATGGCTCCCCCGAGCCGGTCGCGACGGCCACGGCCACGGTGACCCTCACCATCAACGCCATCAACGATCCGCCCGTGCTCGAAGACGATACGGCCACCACGGACGAGGATACCCCGGTCAATGTGGCGGTACTGGTCAACGACAACGACGTGGACGGCAGCCTCGATCCCGCGACACTGAATGTTGTGTCGGGCCCCTCGAACGGCACGGCCGAGGTCAACGCCACGACCGGTATCATCACCTACACGCCCGGCGCCGACTTCAACGGAAGCGATTCGTTCACCTACGCGGTGAGCGACGACGGTACGCCCCTGCCCGTTCTGGGGGGGACGGCCACCGTGACCATCACGGTGAACGCCATTAACGACGCGCCCGATGCCGCCGATGATACGGCCGAGACCAATGAGGACGAGGCGGTCATCGTGGACGTACTCGCCAACGACGGCGACCACGACGGCAACCTCGTGCCCGCCACGGTGACCGTGACGGAAGAACCCGGAAGCGGCACCGTCACGGTGGACCCCGCTTCGGGTGCCATCACCTATACGCCCCATGAAAACTTCAACGGCATGGACACCTTCACCTACACGGTAAGCGACGACGGATCGCCCGCGCCGAGCGAGACCTCCTCCGCCACGGTGACCCTTTCCATTCATGCCGTAAACGATCCGCCCGTGCCGGTGGATGATGCCGCCACGACGGAGGAAGACATGCCGGTCACGGTGCTGGTGCTGGCCAACGATGACGACATCGACGGCGGACTGCCGCCCGCGTCTGTTACCATCACCGCCGGCCCCGCCCATGGCAGCGCCACGGTGAATCCCGACACGGGCGCCATCACCTACACCCCCGAGGCGGATTTCAACGGGACCGACACCCTCACGTACCAGGTTTCAGACGATGGCGCGCCCCTGCCCGCCTTGAGCGCCGAGGCCGCGCTGGTCATCACGGTCAACGCCGTGAACGACGCGCCCGACCCGGTCGAAGACAGTGTCCAAACCAACGAAGACACCCCCGTGAGCATCCCCGTGCTGGCGAACGACAGCGACCGCGACGGCGACCTTGTGCCCGCTTCGGTCACGGTGACCGCCGGCCCCGCCCATGGCGCGGTCCTGGTGGATTCCGCCACGGGTGACATCACCTACACGCCCGAGGCGGATTTCAACGGCCCCGACACGTTTACCTACGCGGTAAGCGACACGGGAACACCCCTGCCCGCGCGTTCCGCCGAGGGAAGCGTCACGGTGGTGGTGCGCGCGGTGAACGACCCGCCCGTGGCCCTGGACGATGCGGTGAGCACGGAGGAAGACACCCCCGTAATGGTGGATGTGCTCGCCAACGACAGCGACGTGGACGCCATGCTCGTCCCCGAATCCGTCATCATTGTCAGCCGTCCGGCCCACGGCACCACCGCCATCGACGCGGAAACGGGCGTGATCACCTATACCCCCGAAGCCGACTACAACGGGGTGGACCACTTCGAGTACCGTGTCAGTGACGACGGCTTCCCTTTGCCCGCACTCACCGGTACGGCGACTGTTTTCGTAACGATTGGCGCGGTAAACGACGCTATCGACGCCGTTGATGATACGGCCGCCACGGACGAAGAGACGCCGGTCACCGTGGATGTACTGGCCAACGACACCGACATTGACGGCAGCCCGCTGGCCAGTTCCGTTTCCATCACCCGCGCGCCGGATCACGGCACGGTGAGCGTCAACACCGCCACCGGCGCGGTGACCTACCAGCCCCGGACCGACTTCAACGGCCAGGACAGCTTTGACTACCTGGTGACCGACAATGGAAATCCCGATCCCCGGACCGTCGATGAGGCCACGGTCACCGTCACCGTGCGGCCCGTGAACGACGCGCCCGTCCTCACCCTGCCCGGCCCGCATGCCGGTTTCCAGGAAAGGGACCTGCCGATCAAGGGTATTACCGTGGCCGACGTGGATCACCTCGAAGTGCCGGAGGGCGCGCTGGAGCTGTCTGTCGCGGTGGACCATGGCACGCTGACCTTCGCCGCCCTCGCCGACGCGACCGTGTCCGGCGGAACCAATGGTGGTGCTTCCGTGGCGCTTCGCGGCACGGCCCCGGCGTTGAACGCGGCATTGAATACCCTGACCTACCGGGGGGATGCGCTTTACTATGGCGGGGACACGGTAAACCTGTTTGTGAGCGACCTGGGCAACCACGGCAGCGGCGGCGCGCTCACGGACGGGGGCACGATTTCCCTCCTGCTCACGCCCACCTCCATGGTGGTGAGCCACCTCGACGACGAATACGACGGGGACTTCTCCGCCGGGA
Organism: Candidatus Hydrogenedentota bacterium; assembly: GCA_024278275.1. Taxonomy (GTDB): domain Bacteria; phylum Hydrogenedentota; class Hydrogenedentia; order Hydrogenedentales; family JAJRTN01; genus JAJRTN01. Next base: position 13,368 of record JAJRTN010000050.1, on the reverse strand, counting down.
AGGTCTCCCTCCGCGAGGCCGTCGGTGAAATCGCCGAGGGGGGAATCATCACCTTCGCGGAAGGCCTGGCGGGCACGCTCACCCTCAATCCCGAGCGGGGTTCCCTGGTTATCGACCGCGACATCACGGTGATCGGCCCCGAGGACCGCCCGGTAAGCATCAGCGGCGGGCTGGAATCGCGCGTTTTCACCATTGATGACGGTGATTTCACCGCCGACCTCGACGTGACCCTCCGTCACCTGACACTGGTCGATGGCGATCCGGGGGCCGGGGCCGCGGGCGGCGCGATCCGAAACGCCGAGCGCCTTGTGCTGGAGGACTGCCTGCTGCTGGGCAATGTGGCCCTGGAAGGCGGCGCGATTCAGAACACGGGCGCCTTGACCCTCGTGGACTGCACCCTCGCGGGCAACCGGGCCGCGGCCCGGGGCGGGGCGGTGCTCACCCTGGGCCGGTCGGGGCTCATCGTGAGCCGGAGCACCCTCTCCGGGAATTATGCCGCCCTGGGCGGTGGGATCATGAGCCTCGGTCCCACGACCCTCACCAACGCCACCCTCTCGGGCAATACGGCCGAGGACAGCGGCGGCGGCCTCTACCAGGGCGCCGTGGACACCGTTCTCCTGCGCAACTGCACGGTCATCCGGAACGTGGCGGGTCAGGGTGACGGAGCCGGGGGCAACAAGAACGGGGGTGGTATCTTCGTGTTGGACGGCGCGGCGGCCGTGGAACTTCAGAACACCCTCGTCGCGGGCAACCTGGATCTCGCCACGAGCAGTGGCGATCCCTGGCGGCCCGACGTGTCCGGCCTTTTCACCGGTGACGGACACAACTTCCTCGGCACGAGCGAGGGGGGGAGCGGCTTCGGCGCGACCGACCTTCTCCTGGCCGACCTGGACATCACCGACCTGGCTCTCGTGGTCGATCCCGAGCTGGGGGATAACGGCGGCCCCACGCGAACCCACCTGCTGCCCCGTTTCAGCCCCATCATCAACGGGGGCGACAACGCCCATACCGACGGCCTCGCCACGGACCAGCGCGGCGCGGGATTCCCCAGGATCCAGCGCGGCCTTGTCGATATCGGCGCCGTCGAGCGGGTTCCCCTCAGCCCCGCCCTGGAGGTCACCCTGACGCGGCCCGAGGTCCAGCCCGCGCTGACGGCCTTCCTGCCCGTGCGTTTCACCATCCAGTCGAGCGAGATCGTGCGCGGTCTTGAAGAAGCGGTGCTTGTCAACGAAGGCTCCGCGCCCGGCGCGGTCTTCACGGTCACCCAGCTCGGGCCGCGCACCTACCGGGTCGAAGCGACCGCCACCGGCGCGGGCACCCTCATCCCCACGATTCCGGGCGGAACCCTTTGGGATTCCTGGCAGACCCTTGAGGACGACGTGACCGCCGGGGAAGCGCACGCCGTGTCCTACGATCCCGCTCTCGACCAGGACGGCGACGGCCTCCTCGACCTGGAGGAGACCGGCGCCGATACCGATGGGGACGGCGTGCCCAACTACCTGGACGAGGACTCGGACGGCGACGGGGTGAGCGATGCCACCGAAACCGGGATCAACGGCGATCCCTACGATCCGGACAACCCCGATGCGACCTTGCTGCCGTCATCGGCCGCCGTCGCGGTGGACGAGAACGCCGGTGTCTTTACCGTCACCCTGACCCACGAGGGCAATGCTTCGCTGGATTGGACGGCGTCCATCAGCGTGGGGGCGGACTGGCTGCGCGTGACCCAAGGCGCCTCGGGCACCGACGATGGCGTGATCGAGGTGGCCTACGACCGCCATCTCGCCCTTTCCCCGCGCGAGGGGATCCTCCGCATCGAGGCGCCCGGCGGTACGGGCCTGCCCATCGACATTGCCGTGACCCAGGCCGCCTGTACCCTGCCCGATCCGCCGGGCGACCCGCGCATCCAAGACATGGCCGCCCGGTCCCTGCTGCGTGTCTCCTGGGAACCCGCCGCCAACGCAGTGTACTACGAAGTTCACAGCGACGCCGCGACGGAAACCCTGTTGGCCACCGTGACCGACGGTACCGTGTTGGACCTTTCCACCGCCTACGACGGACTGCTGGGCGGCTGCAACGCCCTTCAACACAACCTCGCCCGGTATCACTACTGGGTCATCGCCTACAACGACTGTGGCGCCAGCGAGCCCGCCGACGCCCGTGTCGTGGAAGCCGGCAAGGCCTATGTACCCGCCCTGCCCGCCGCCCGAAACGAGGACGGTACGCGCATCGCCCGGCCGGGTTCCACCCTGGCCGTGCGTCTCACGGCGGACGACGCCATCGATCCCGGCACCGCATGGGGTGAGGTGGCATGGGCCGGCGGCGTCATGGCGGCCCACACGTTCCGGCCCGTCGATGATGCCGGCACCGACGGCTGGGTGGTATACCGGCCCGAATCCCCCTGGCCCGTGGGCGCCGTGGTCACCATGACCGCCGGTGCCCAAACCGTGACCGGGACGCCGGTGGGGCCCGTTGCCTTCACCTTCGAGGTGACCGGCGATCCCCTGCCGGGTACGCCCGTGGCGCAGCCGGCCTACGGGAAAGACCAGGCCGAGGGCGCCGTGCCGCGCGTACTCGACGAAGGCCGGACCTACGCCATCGCGCCCGACGAACTGTACGACGCGCCCCGTCGTGTTTGGCTGCCCCTGCCCGGGGATCTCGACGCCGGTTACGCCACGATTGCATATTACCTGGACGAGGCCGGACTGTCCGGCTGGTTCCACGCGGAGGATGTCATCGGCTGGCTGGCCGAGGACAGTCTGCTGGTGCTGGAAGAGGACAGCGTCACCTACCTGGGCATCCTGGTGCGTCACGGCGGTGTGGTGCGCCTGGAAGATGGAGCGCCCTCCGTGGACGCGGCGGCATCTTTCCCCTTCGCCGGCGATGCGCTCTTGCTGCTGGTCTGCGTGGGCGTTATGATGGAAATCGGGCGACGCATGCGGCGTGGCCACCAGGCAGGGGAAGGGAAGGATCGACATGTATAGCCCCATCCACCGCATGTCACGGCTTGCCCTTTTGCTGGCACTGGCGGCGCCGCTCGCGACGGCCGAAGTCGATTTCAACCTACATCGGAACGTAGCGGCACCCTATGTCTCGGGCGAAACCCTCGACATCGAGGTGACGCTGACCCTCGTTTCCGACGAAACGCCCACCGTGCTGGGGCTGGAAGAGACGCTTCCTTCGGGCTGGTCCTTCGATTCCATCGTGGGAGGGAATACGCCCGATGTGTTTCCCGCCCCGGGGCGTACCGGGCTCCTTGACGAGTTCGCCTGGATCCCGGCTCCTTCATTTCCCGTGACCTTCACCTACCGCGTCCGCGCGGACGCCGCGTCGGAAGGCGACCGCATCCTTTCCGGCCAGGGGATCATCCGCACCCTGGAAACGGGCGAGCACCGCACCGCACCCATGGCGACCCTGCTGCCCTGGGCCGGGGCGGGCCCCTTCCACAGCGCCGACACCAACGCCAGCGGCACCATCGAGTTGTCCGAAGCGCTCCGGGTGATCCAGATCTACAACCAGGGGGCCTACCGTTGCGCCGCGGACAGCGAAGACGGCTATGTCCCCGGCACGGAGGGAACGGAGGACTGCCCCCCCCACGATAGCGACTACGCGCCACAAGACTGGTCCATTTCCCTGCGCGAAGTGCTGCGCACGATTCAGATGTTGAACAGCCCCGGCGTTGTTTTCTGCCCCGACCTCCCTTCGGAAGACGGCTATTGCCTTGGCACGGGATAGGGGAGGCGCGACGGTTCCCGGGAGGGGAGACCGGGTGGGCGTCGGAAAGATACACGCGATTCCGCAAGGACCGCGTTGCCACGGGCTTGTCCCGGTTGTTCGGGGTCCGCGTATGATGCAGTTTGCTTCGACTCCCGGCAAGGCGGGGGGCGACAAGGCGGATGAACCATGATTCCGTTCCCGAGAAAGGGTCTCTTCATGCTGATTCCGGGCATGCTCCTCATGACGTCGGGCGCGGCGGAAACCGACGCCACGCTCCCCCGCGCCCATGGGGCGGAACGGGCCCGGGCGACCGCGCGTATTGACACGGCCGCGGCCCATGTCGCGCGGGACCCCGCCCGGCCCCGGTACCACCTTACGGCCCCGGTCGGCCTCATGGGCGACCCCAATGGTCCGGTGGTGTTCGAGGGGCGGTACCACCTCATGTACCAGTTCTTTCCCTATTACCAGGCCACGGACGAGATGCGGCCGGGCTGGGGGCACCTCGTGAGCGAGGACCTGGTGTATTGGAAGCACTGGCCCATTGCCCTGATGCCCGTGCCGGGCACCTATGACGCCGCGGCCTGCGCGTCCGGATCGTGCGTCATCCAGGACGGCGTCCCCACCATCGTCTACACCAGCGTGCCGCCCCAGGCGCAGAGCATCGCCACGAGCCGGGACGGGATGCGTACGTGGGAAAAATACGCGGGTAACCCCGTGGTTCCCGCGCCGCCGGAGATTGAGGGGCTTCGCGACGGGTTCCGCGATCCCTTTGTCTGGCGCGAAGACGACGGCTGGTACATGATCGTCGGTTCGGCCATTGACGGGGTGGGTGGAACGGTGCTGCTCCACCACTCGCCGGACCTGCGCAACTGGACCTACCTGCACCCGCTCTGCACCGGCGCCGACCCGGACGCCATGCAGTGGGAATGCCCCAATTTCTTTCCCCTCGGCGACAAGTATGTGCTGGTCATCTCTCCCCTTCTTCACAGTGCCCCCGCCCTGCGGGGCGATGTCATCTATTCCGTGGGGGACTACGTGGACCACCGCTTCATCCCGGGCCCCTGGCGCACCCTGGACCTGGGCGGCCATGGCAACTACTACGCTCCCAACAGCTTTGCCGATGACCGGGGACGGCGGCTCATGTGGGGCTGTATCGGCGTGGCCGGTTCCGCGGGCCATCCCTGGTTCGGCGCGCAAAGCCTGCTCCGCGAATTAACCCTTCGTCCCGACGGACGCCTGGGCGTGGCGCCCGTTCCGGAACTCGCCGCCCTGCGCGGTCGGGCGTGGCACGACGAGGACCTTGTCCTCGACGGCCCCGCCGTGGCCTTTCCCGAGGGCGCGGCCGGGGCGTGCCTGGAGATCCTCGTCCGCATTGACCCGGGTGGTGCCACCGAGGTGGGGCTGGACGTGCGGTGCGGCCCCGGCGGCACGTCGGCCGTTCCCATTCGTTTCAACCGGGCGGAGGGGCTCTTCCGCGTCGGCGGTCGCGAGGCGCCTTTCCGTCTCCTGGAAGACGAGCGGGAACTACGGTTGCAGGTCTTTCTCGACCGGAAGATCATCGAGGTCTACCTCAACGGGCGGGAAGTCATGACCGCCCAAACCGGCCAGGGGCCCCGAGACACGGGGCTCCGCTTTCACGCCGGGGGAGGCACGGCCCGCGTTCTTTCGCTGGACGTGTGGGAAATGGGCGGCATCTGGCGGGAGCCCTGATTTGCCCTCGACCGGGGCCGCCCGATACCATCGGACCCGTGGTAAGACATGGCCGACGGCGGGAGAAGTATCATGGCGATGCGATTGGGTGAACATCTTGTCTACGGTGAACTGCGCAACATCGACAACTACTCGACCCACGGTTATCTCGTGCTTCGCGGAGAGACTCCCGGCGAGGACCTGCCCCTCCATATCGAACTCACGGGCAATTGCGACGCCGACCTGCGCGGCAAGCACTTCCGCTTCGAGCCCGGCGGGGAGGGCATGCCCCCCACCCCGATTCCCAGGGAGGACTACGAGCGTCTTGCCATTCGGCAGGTGGGAGCGACGGGCGCCATGACCACCCAGGGATGGGTGCGCGCCCTGCCCTGCTCCGTCACGGAGTTTCTGCAACGCGCCCGTCTGGGGGAGCCGCCCCCCACCAAGTGGACCCGCCACGTTTATCTCGAATGGTTCAGCCAGAACGGCCGCGTACTGTTTGAATTGACAGGCGCCCTCGTGGAGGAGTGCATCCGGGAGCCCATCGACGAAGGAGACGCGGGGGAATGGATCCCCATCCCCAACCTGGCCCTTCCCCCGGCGTGTATCCTGGGCGACGCCACGGCGGGCCCGGGCATCACCGTTACCCGGGGCGAGGGGGACGACTGCCAGTTCGAGGAGTGGACCTCCGATTCCCGCCCCGAGGGCGAGGAAGGCTTCGACGCGGCCCTGCCGGAAGATTTGCAGCGAATGTTCGACGCCGAGGCCGACGCCATCGACCGCGCCTTGCGGGACGACGGCGCCGAGGCCTGCCCCGATGACCCGGCCCGGGAAAACTGCGAGCCCCGGGAAAGGGAGGGCGAGCCTTTCTTCCATGTCCTGGCCGACATGGACAATCTCCCGCCGTCGGAGGCCTTGTCCGATGAAAACGTGGAGATCCTGCTGAAGAACCTGCTGGCCCAGATGGCCCTTATCGGCGTGGCCCTCAGCGTGTGTCCCCACTACACGCCCCGGGCCTGCTACGAGTTGCTGCGGAACACGATTTTCCCCGAAGATTCCGTCAATACCCGGCTCATCGGAAAGGGCTTCGCCCAGCACTACATGACCCACGAGTTTTGCGATATCTGCGAGGCCGAAATGGAAGCCGAGATGGAGGCGTCGGATCTTCACGATGAATCGGAGGACTGATCGGTCCCCTTCCGGCCAAGCCGCCATCGTCGCGGAAGCGGGGATGACGGTCTTTCCGGGGCGGAGGCGCCTCCCCCAAGCCGGATTGTCACGGTGATACAGGAAACCCGGAAACGCGGGCCGGTGGGCCAGGGCCTCCCGGCGGAATGGAGAGGCACAATTATGATGCGACTGTTTTTCATCCTGCTCTTGGCCGTCGCCACGTGCGCCACGGCGGAAGAAAGAGGTGCGACCATGAATGCTTCGGAAAGAACCTTGTTCACGTTCGCCGTGCCGGACAGCACCGGACCGGAGCGTTACGATATCACCATGGCCGCCGCCACCCTCCAGGGCATGATCAATCGGGACGGGCCGCGACTTTACCTCATGGCGGCACGGCCCGCCTATTGGCTCGACCTCTTCTCGAAACCGGGCAACTGGCTGGCCGGAAGGGAGCGTAAGGCCCTCGCCTCGCTGGACGACCTGGCGTCCCTGGCGGGCGACCGGCTGAAGGGCACGGTCATCTGGGATCCCGCCGTGCCCGCGACGGCGAACGTGGCCACCACCATCGCCGGGGTGGAAGACGCCGTCGTGCTCAGTCCCGAACTGGCGGACCGGTACCTGGGCAAGTGGGGCATTCCCGTCACGATGGACCTGCGCGGAAAATTCGACGGCAGCGAAACGGGCAGCGCGAAAAACGATGCCTACCGGTGGGCTATTCGCGAATACCTGGCCAAAGGGAAATGCACCTCCCGGCTCGTCTGTCTCTACGAAGATTCCGCCGACACGCGCGCCGGCGGCAACACTGTCTACGTCGTTACGCGGGACTGGCCGGTCATGCGCCGCGCCTTCGTCTTTGACCTCTCGCCCTGGGGTGATGAAAGACCGGGCGACGACCCGGATCAGCCGCTGGGTACGGACAAGGCCACCTACGAAATGATGCTCGCCGAACTGCTGAAGCAATCGGCCGGTGCTCACATGACCGAACTCGTTGGTTTCTTCCCTTTCCAGAAATACAGCAACATACCCGGACACGCCAGCGCCCACGACCCCGTCCCGACCGAGTGGGAAACGGTTTGGCTCATCTCGCCCTATAACTGTTACCAGAACACGGTCGCCGGAGACTGCTACAACCAGTCCTTTCACAACCAGGCGCCTTTGTCCCCGCTCAAACAGCATCGGCCGAAGGCTGATACGAAGGTCGAGGCGAAAAGCTACGTGTGCTTTCTCATGGCCGACTACGACTCGGCCCAACCGCTCTACGACTTCCTCCCCAAGCATTGGGACGACCCGAAACGCGGTGAAATCCCCTTGTGCTGGGGCGTGAACCCGAATCTGCTTGAGTCCTACCCGGACATCATTGAGCACATGTACAAAACGGCAACGCCGAACGATGTCATACAGAGCGACGCGAGTGCCGCGGGCTACATGAATCCAAACCGGGTAAGGCCGCAATACCTGGATCTGTTCACCAGGCACAACCGGCGCTTCTTCAAGATGGCGGACATGACCATGGCGCCCATGGTCCTGGACTGGGACGAACCTTCGGACGCGGTGAAGGACGCCTTCGCCCAATTCGCGCCGGACGGGCTCGCCACCATCGTCATGGACCTGCACCACACGGGCGGTAAACCGCCGAAAACGCATCTCTGGAAAGGCATGCCCGTTACGGAGCTGCTGAACCACACCTGTAACTACAGCAGTGCCGAACAAACCGCCGAGGCCATGTATGGCGTGATGCGTCAACGCAAGCCCGGCGATCCCGGCTTCTATTTTTTCCGAATCGTCTGGGTAAGCCCGTCCACCGTTATCGGCGCGGTGGACACCCTCCGGGAAACGCACCCCGAACTTGATTTCGAAGTGGTCGGACCTTACGACTTCTTCAGTAAACTGAAGGCCCACCTGGCCGGACGGGGCGTGAAGTAGCCCGGAGGCCGCTCCCGGTATCCTTGTCCCCAGCCCGGCGCGGCCGGAACCAACAGGCACAGCAACCGCATGGCGGCTATATGGTCCCGGCAAGACCAAAGTTCCGTAGAGTGAGCCTTGGCCCGCCACGTCTGAACATTGACAAAGGGAACGCGGGACTCCATGGGGAGGAAAACCTGGTTCCGGGCTAGGGGGATGTTCCACGGGATGACCGATGTGTTCCCGCAAGGAGGGCCGCCTGGTGTCGGCCGCGCGGGTCTGGTAGCCCCGGGGTCCAGGCTTCACCTTTTGACGAATTGTCGGGCTTCCGCTATACTGCTCTTGGGGTTCTGCCGCTCCGGACCTGCTTTTTTGGTTTATTGTATGGATGCAGCATGGCAAGCGGATTCCTGGTAATGGCCGTGTGTATGTGTGTCCGGAAATAGGGTGTTTTCGACAGGAAAGGGGAGGGCTTTTTGTGAACAGCATTGTGCGTCTGGCATGTATTTTCATCTGTGTCGTGATGCCTTGCACCGGGAATAATGCGAGCGCAACGCCGTTGGGAAAGGGTTATCGTTCGGGAAGCCCCGCCTCGGGGGTGAAAAGCGCCCGGTCACGTTTCAAGCGGTCGGCGAAAGCGGCGTACCGTGGGGCAAGCAGGAAAAGCCTGGCCTTGTTGACGGGAACGCTTGCCGGCGCCAAGAGTGGCGAGGCACCGCGGATTTCACGGGCCCCCGAAGGTTTTGTGCGATTTATCGGTGCCCCTCCGGGGGGGTATTTCCAACCCAAGAGCACCGTCGGCTCCAGTGATCCGGAGACCATCGCCAAAACCTTCGTGCGGGATTTCAGCGATGCGTTTTATGGGAAAAGTGATGCCGTTGATTTTGAGGTGAGCCAGCGGATGGAAAAGCAGTGGGGGACGTATGTGCGCCTCCAGCAGATGTACCGTGGCATCCCGGTTTATGGCGCGGAGATGGTTGTCCAGGTCGCTCCGGGTGGCGGGGTGAGCAGTGTCCTGAGTGATATTATGCGCGATCCGCGGCCCCTCAAGTCGGGCAAGGTATCGCTTTCACCGGCCATCAGCGCGGCCGCGGCCGCGGACACGGGGCTGCGCTTCATGGAGCAGGCCAACCCCGGCATCGCGTTGGATGTTGGGGGCGGTCCCGACCTGGTGATCTACGCGCCGGCGGTGTTGGGAAATCACGGGGTCCCCTGTCTTGCCTGGGTTTTGGAAGTCCGCGATCCGGGTGCCGCCAGTATACGTGAAAAAATGATCGTGGATGCCCGGTCCGGAAAAATCCTGTTCCATTACACGCTTATCATGGAAGCCCGGAACCGTCGCATTTTCGATGCGAACGGCACGGCGCAGGGAACGCTGATCCGGGCCGAGGGGGACGGTCCCACCGCGCTCACGGACGCGAACCAGGCCTATGACTATTTTGGCGATACCTATGATTTCTACCTGAACACGCATAACCGGGACAGTGTTGATGACCATGGGCTTACGCTGGACGGCACGGTTCGCTTTTGTCCCGACGGCGCGCCCTGTCCCTACCCCAACGCCTACTGGAATGGCGAAGGCATGTTCTTTGGGGAAGGGTACGCCGCGGCGGACGATGTGGTCGGGCATGAACTCACCCACGGCGTCACCCAGTATACTTCGGCCCTCGAATACGTGAACGAGTCCGGCGCGCTGAACGAATCCTTCTCCGATGTATGGGGGGAGTTTATTGATCAGACCAATGGAAGTGGAAACGACAGTCCCGAGGTGCTTTGGCTCATGGGGGAGGATGTTCCCGGAAGCGGCGCCGTGCGGAACATGAAGAACCCGCCTCAGTTCGGGGACCCGGATCGCATGGGCAGTGATCACTTTTACCGGGGGCAGGAGGACAACGGGGGGGTTCACATCAACAGCGGGGTGAGCAACAAGTTGTGTTATCTGCTGACCGACGGCGATACGTTCAACGGCCACACCGTCACCGGCATGGGCATTGCAAAAGTCGCCCAGTTGTATTACGCCGTACAGACTGCCGGTCTTACGCGCAACTCAGACTATACGGATTTTTACAACCAGCTTACACAGGCCGCCATCAACCTGGGTTGGACCACCGAGGAACGCAATAATCTCGAGGAAGCCGCCCGCGCCGTTGAAATCAGGCAGGGACCGCCGCCCGTCACCGGGTTTACCGTGGAAACCAGCGCAAACGACATTATTCTGAATTGGACTAATCCCGCGTCGGCGGCGTTTGTGAAAGTACTCATTCGCCGCAAGGTGGACGCATACCCCGACAACGCCGCCGACGGCGACCTGGTGTATGAGGGAACGGCCACCACCTTCACCGATGCCGCGTTGACCAACGGAACGACCTACGGGTACGCTGCTTTCGCGCAATACGACACGGGCGAATTTTCCCGGGCCGCACTGGCCTACGCCGTGGTCGGTCAAACCGCGGCCAGTGACTTCCTGGCCGAACAGTTTGAGTTCGCTTTCGAGAACGATGTGGAGTACCAATCCTTTATTTTCGTTCCCGACGGATCGAGCCGGTACTATGAAGTGAGCCGCTCCTTCGCCAGTAATTTCCCCGTGGATGTTTCCGGACTGGCCCCGGAGGCTATCGGCGACGATGATTTTATCGGGTTTAACCTGGGCGCCGGCCAGGAGATTACGCTTTACGGAACGAAGTACAGCCAGATGTTCGTGGGGAGTAACGGCTATATCACCTTTGGTCAAGGCGATACGACGTACACGGAGAACATGGTCAACCATTTTGCCCTGCCCCGCATCTCCGGGCTTTTCGCGGACCTCGCCCCCCACCAGGGGGGAGCCATCACCGCCACCGCCCTGGATGACCGTATCGTGGTCACTTTCATGGGCGTTCCCGATTGGTTTTGGCTGTCGGAGTTCAACGTCCTTTCCTCGAACAACGTCCAAATAGAGATGTTTTTCGATGGCGCCATTCGAATTACCTATTTGAGCATGGATTATCCTTTCGGCCTCGTGGGCCTGTCGCCCGGACTGAATATCCCCGATGATTCCGTCCCTGAAACGAACTTCAGCCAATTACCCCAGCTTCTCCCCTCGGACAAGGATTATTTCGTCGAGATCTTCACCGACACCGACATGGATCTCGCCCACCGAAAGTTTACCTTGACCCCGGACGGGTCGAGCAGTTTCTATGCCGTCACACAGGAACCCGCGCAGGAATTCCCAACGGACCCGTCCTCCGCGACGGTTCTTCCCCTTACCGATGATTCCTTTGTCGAGATCACGCTGCCGAGCGGCAAGAGCGTTCCTTTTTACGGATCCCGCTATAGCACCTTCTATGTGGGAAGCAATGGTTACATTACCTTCGGCGCCGGCGATGACGCCTATGTTTCCCGGCTTCAGAGCCATTACACCGGTGAACGCTTGTCCGCGCTCTTTACCGATTTGAATCCCGGCGCCGGTGGAACCGTTTCTTTCCAGTCTCTTGCGGACCGCTGCGTGGTGACCTACAGCCATGTTCCCGAATATGATGTGCCCGCGGACTTGGCCATTGACAACAGCTTCCAGGTGGAACTGTTTTTCAATGGCGTGCTTACCGTCACGTACCTTGACATCATGCCCCTGGGCTCTACCTTCCGCTCTGTCGTCGTCGGTTTGTCCAGCGGTCAAGCGCTGCCGCTGACGTTCAACGAGAGCAACTTCAGTGCTTATCCAACTGTTGGTGGGGGTGAAGGCGAGGGCGAAGGCGAAGGCGAGGGAGAAGGTGAGGGCGAGGGCGAGGGCGAGGGCGAGGGCGAAGGTGAAGGTGAAGGTGAAGGTGAAGGTGAAGGTGAAGGTGAAGGTGAGGGCGAGGGCGAGGGTGAGGGCGAGGGCGAGGGCGAGGGCGAAGGAGAGGGCGAAGGTGAAGGCGAAGGCGAGGGAGAAGGAGAAGGAGAAGGAGAAGGAGAAGTCTTCACCGTGAGTACCCAGGTATCGGGTAATGGGGTTATCAATCTGAATCCCGGGGGGTCATCGTTTCCCATCGGAACGGAGGTCACCCTTACCGCAGTGCCCGGGTCCGGGTGGCGTTTTGCCTATTGGGAAGGGCAGGTCTCGGGAACCACGAATCCGATCACGGTCACCCTCACCGCGAACCTCAACGTAACGGCCGTGTTTGAATTGCGCGATACCACGGTCGGTTGCGCGTCGGGCGAAAACCGGGACCTGGGCGACGGCGATGTCCTGGTGTTTGGGGTGATCCTGTTGTTATTGGCGGTGGGAGGAAGACCCCGAAGGGTTTGGACGGGGCCGGATAAGCCGTAATGGAGCCGTTCACGGGGCGACTGCCCGGAAAAGCGAAGCCAACACATACGGGACTGACGCAAGCGAGGCGAGGCCCCGATCATCGCGCCATGTCTGCCGCGCCTTCGCCATGCACATCAGTATATAAGGAGTAATGTCATGCGGTTCATCGGGTTTCGGTTTATTGGGGTCGTCGTGTTGGCTTTTCCGGCATGCTTTCCGGGTGCCCCCCGACCAATGTCATCCCGCCCACGGCCGCTTTCTCCTTCGCTCAAACCAACGACACCGCCCCGTTCAGTGTCCAGTTCACCGATGAGTCGTCGCCGGGAAGTGCCCCCATTTCCCTTTGGGCGTGGAACTTCGGTGACGGTGAGTCCAGCAGCGCCCGGAACCCCGTGCACGTTTACACGGAAGCCGGTACGTTCTCGGTCACGTTGACCGTAACGACTTCCGTTGATTCCGACACGACCTTGCAAGATATTACCGTTGTTGTGGGCGGGGGCGAAGGCGAGGGTGAAGGCGATGGTGAAGGCGAGGGCGAAGGTGAAGGCGAGGGCGAGGGCGAAGGCGAGGGTGAAGGTGAAGGCGAGGGCGAGGGTGAGGGAATTACCACGGAAGTTAAG
>JAJRTN010000049.1 GCA_024278275.1 Candidatus Hydrogenedentota bacterium | reverse complement strand
CTCAAACAATCCGGCATGGAGTGGACCGTACGCGGTGCAAACGCAATCACCGCACTGCGTTGCGTCATTCAATCAGGACGGTTCGAGGAATACTGGGAGCAGCGCGCCGCATGAAAACCCCCAAAATTGACGCAGGCCCACGGGGCGGTTTCCGATGGTAACAGCCGGGAGGGGCCCTTTATGCCGCCTCCCGGCTGTCCGAAACTTCAATATTGGCCGGGTTACCCGCGCCGGCGAAGGCGGCGGAGCCCCATACCCACCAAGCCAATGCCAAACAGGCCAATCGTGGCAGGCTCGGGGACGGGCATATTCATGTCAAGGGTGTGGTTGTCGATGGTGAGGCCATCGCTGACGCCCTGGAACGTAAACCAGGCGTAGCGATTACCCCCTACTTCCGTGGGAATCACGTCGAGCGCGTTACTGCGCGTTTCGAGGAAAATCTGCGTACCGCTGTCATCATAGACGCGCATGTCCACGGCAAGCACACCGCCATTGTCGTAAAAGGTGTGTTCAAAGGTATACCAACCCGTGGTGGAAACCACGGCATGGTTGTTCAGGGTGTCCAGGTCCTCCCGCGTGGCAAAGTTGGAGTTGTTGTCCGCGCCAATAAGCAGACTGCCCGTGCTGGTGTCTTGGGCTACATGGAAAATGAAATCCCGCTGGTGATTGCCATCGGAACCATTCGCGGCCACCGAATAGTCAAACCCTTCGCCCGCGGCCCAATTCGTGTCAAGATAAATATCGATGGATGCGGTGAATCCGCCCGTCCATGTATCGCGGTAACCGTCAAATCGGCTGAACGCCCCGCTGAAATCATTGGGATCCGTCACGATCCCTATCGTGGCGGTTCCGTCGCCCGCGTTATGCACTATGGGACTGTTGTACTCGAACCAACCACTCGTGTCCGTGGAAAAGTCCTGATTCCAGACCATCGTCGCGGAAGCGGCCCCCATGCCCAGGACCACGGCCAGCACCATCAAGATCGACATCGGTGTACGCATTGCTTTTCTCCTCAATTTGCGTCACGAAGTACCGCATGAAGGGAATTGAGGCTAAAACCCACAGTGCCCCACAAAGACACCTCCCAGGCTACCGAAGCATTTCGGCACCCCCATCGCCATCCCCTCAGCAACCGATCAAATGCAATAATCGTGCCATACCACCTGTAGCCCCATTCTCCTGCAAAAAATGATATTCGTTGGGGCTTTAGACAAATAAATACCGCATCTTGTGAAAGTTGTCTAAACAAAGTGTGTCAACTTTGACAACTTAATACATCAACTCACAACGGCCGGGGCATGGTCACCCTGACCATGCCCCGGCCGCTTGTTGATTGGAATCGTGTGCTGTATCAGCCAGCCATGGCCGCCGTCACGTCGGCGGGGGCGTCCTCGCCGATTGGCTGAAGGTCGAAGGTGTCCACCAGGACCTGGAGCACGTTAGGAGTAACAAACTCGGGAAGATTGGGGCCGAGACGAATGCCTTTCACGTTCAGGTGAAGGAGGGTCAGGAGGACGGCGACAGCTTTCTGCTCGAACCAGCTTATCTCCAGGGTCAGGGGCAGATCGTTCACGCCGCACTCGAAAACGTTCGCCAGGGCCAGGGCCACCTGGATCGCGCCGTAGGCATCGTTGCACTGGCCCATGTCGATGAGCCGCGGCAGTCCCGCCACCGTGCCGAAATCATGATCGCGAATACGGTACTTACCGCAGCCGAGGGTAAGCACGAGTGATTCCTTCGGCGTGGCCCACGCGAAATCGCGGAAATAGTTTCGTCCCGGCTCGGCGCCATCGCAACCGCCAATGAGGAAAATGTGCTTGATTTCACCGGCTTTCACGGCCCCCACAATCTTGTCGGCCAAGCCGAGAATCTGGTTGTAATGGAAGCCGATGGTGGACCTTTTGGTCTCGGTCGGGGTCAGCGGTCCAATAGCCTTGGCCTGCTCGATGACAGCGCTGAAATCATCGCCCTGAACGCGCTTGGCCCCGGGAACGCCCGTCACGCGCATGGTGTACATGCGGTCCAGGTAGGTATTGGTCATGCCGGGGATAAGCACGCAGTTTGTCGTCACCACGATGGGACCACCGAAGTTCTCGAACTCGACCCGCTGTTTCTGCCAGGCACCGCCGAAATGCCCCTTGAGATGGGGATACTTATTCAACTCGGGGTAGGAATGGGCCGGCAACATCTCGCCGTGGGTGTACACGTTGACCCCCGTGCCGGCGGTCTGCTCGAGCAGGTTCTTGAGGTCCACCATGTCGTGGCCGGTGATAAGAATGCCGGGGCCTTCCTGGATGCCCTCAATGACTTCCGTCGGCTCCGGCTGCCCGAGCACCTCGACATGGCCATCGTTCAAGAGCTTCATTGTTTTCAGGTTCATCTCGCCGCAACGCAGCACCAGCGCCAGCAGGCCTTCCATGTCAAAGTTCACGTTCGTCATGGTGGCGAAAAGGGCTTCCTCGATGAAGGCCTCGATCTCGGGATCGGTCTTGCCCAAACGCCGGGCGTGGGCTTTGTAGGAAGACAGGCCTTTCACGCCGTACAGCAGGATCTTCTGAAGGGACTCGATATCCGGTTCCTTCCCGCAGACGCCCTTGTCGATGCATCCGCCTTCGCGGGTCTGCTCACACTGGTCACAATACATGCTGCCCATAATGGATCTCCTTGTCGCCGCCATGCGGTAAACGGGGCTTCGCCCCTCTAATTCCGATATACTGGAGTTAGTATATCCGATTTACGCCGCCGTGTCAAGTTCTACCATGGGGTTCGCTCACCCCCGGCCATGGATTGACGGCATGCAGCCGTGGGTGACAAGAAGCAGGGCCAGCAGGGCGATGCCCATGGTCAAGGGTTCTCCCCCACCGGAAACGGGGGGCGAAAGGGGAACCGCATGACAACCGAAGAACCCGCGTGGCTCGGGCGTGAAGAAGGCAATGAGCGCCGTGTCGGATTCCAGGGTGATGGTGGTGGAAGGCGCTTGGGAATCCGCCACCGTGCCTTGCCAATGGTCGAAAACAAAGCCTTTCGCCGCCAGCGCCCCGACGGAAACCACGGTGCCCGGCGCGTAATGGCCACCGGATGGATCCAGAAACACGGTGCCCCCTTCTTCGGGCGACGCCATGGCCGTCAGCACGAAGGTTTTCGGGGGACCGGGCCTGTGGGCGACCAGGTGAACCGACAACAGGGCTTTCTGGTCGGGATTGGCGGCATTGGTGATGGTGATGGCGCCTTTTACCTCCTCGGTGAAGGAATCGGTGCGAACAGCCAGCGTCCGTGGGCCGGTTCCCCCCTCGACCCGCTCGTAGAGGTCGGGCGTGAAAGCCAAACCCGCGGGAATTCCCGCGGGCATGGTCTCCGTACCCGGCGCTCCGGGCGGATCAGTAACCCAGAAGTGGTAATCACTGCTGGTGAGCGTCCACTGGATCGGAATGTCCCCTTCCTGCTCGATATGGAAGAGCGCAAAAGGATTGTCCTTCCGCAATGTCACCGCGTCCACGTCCACGAGGAGCTTGGCTGGCAGGGGATGTTCCGAGGGATTATTCGGATCGGTCTGATACTCGAACTCGGTCATGTTGTCCATGCCGTCGCCGTCGGTATCGACGTCGGCATCCGGGACGAGAGGGTTGAGGTTATGGCGGTGTTCCCATCCGTCGGGCATGCCGTCATCGTCGGTGTCCGGACGGAGCGGATCCGTTCCCGCCGCGATCTCTTCGCCGTCCAACAGGCCGTCCTCATCAGAGTCGGCCTTTTCGGGCCGGGTCTTCACCAGGGCCTCGTAGGAAGCTGTCAGGCCGTCGCCATCCGCATCTTTCCCGCAGCCCTCCGGGGTGTCCACCACGACGTTCCGCGCCACCAGTGCCGGAATGACCTGGCAGTAGGCCTGTTGCGAGAGGGGACATTCGCGCAAGGAAAGCCGTCGGAGCGCGGGCATGGATTCCAGGAAGGCGATATGGGCAACGAAAGTTTGGGTGAGCCCCAGGTGGGTCAATCGGGACAACCCCGCCAGGGGGGAGGCATCCCGCAGGGGATTCCGTCCGAGGCCAAGCTGGGTAAGCCGCGTCAGGCCCTGGAGCGGGGTGACCGCCTCGATCCGGTTGTCCCGGGCGGCCAGCCGCTCCAGGGCCGCCAGGCCGGCCAGCGGCGCCAGCGACGACACGCGGTTCGCGCTGAAGTCCAATTCGGTCAGTCCATGCAGCGCGGCCAAGGGCGCCAGATCCGTGATGCGGTTGCGGCGGAGCACGAGTTGGCGCAGACGCGTCAGCCTCGAAAGAGGCGTGATGTTCCCGATTTGGTTCATGGAGAGGTCGAGACGTTCCAGACCCGCGCAGGCCTCGATACCGGCCAGGGAGACTATACCGCGACGCGAGGCGTCCAGGGCGGTGACAGCCGCCAAATCTTCCGCGAGCAAGGGGGCCCCGGGCTTTTTCAGCGCCTCGCGCAGCGCGGCCTCAAGCCCCGGATCTTCTATATTCACCACCGTTTCCGCATGGGGCACCGCGGAAAAGACCGCCACGGCCAGCAAAACCATTCCTGTCATTTTCATGGAAACTTTCCTGGAGGGTGTTTACGAGGTCCACGGCTCATCGACGGTTGTCCCCATTCCTGTGCCCCACGGGAAACATCCCCAGATTGCTCACGGCTACGGTTGAGATGATAACAAAAAAGGGGTGCTGTTCTCTTGATACCGCCTGGGAGCAGAACAATACGCACAGCACGACCTTCCGGCGGCAACCAAAGGAAGTGAAAGACGAACAAGTGCAAGCGCTCACGGCCCCCCTTGCAGCGACACGGAGTGACACGGAGGTGCGGGCAGCCCCAATGGGGCGCTATACTCTGCTTTTTCCGTCATGCCGTCCCATAGCCCGGAGATGTTTAATGGACTACAAAGCCGAACGCAGGGAAGTGGCGCGTTTCATGCGCCGCGCCTACAAGCTCAAACTGACAACCACCAGCGGGGGGAATTTCTCGCGTCGCGTCGGCGATGGGCTGGTCGCCATTACCCCGTCGCAACTGGACAAGGGCCGCATGCGGGGACGGCGGATAGCGCTGGTGGACCTGGAAGGAAAGAACTTAACCCCGGAAATAAAGATCAGCAGCGAGGCGCACATGCACCTGCGCATCTATCAGCGCTTCCCGCACATCTCCGCCATTATCCATGCCCATCCCGTGACGGCTTCCGCCTTCTGTTGCGCCGAGACGCCTATTCGCCATGACCTGCTGGCGGAACAGTACTGCCTGATGCAGGCACCGCTCATGGTGCCTTATTCCATGACGAGCGGCCTGGAATTGGCCGATATCGTGGCGGAATACGCGGGCAGGGCCCCGTGCCTGCTCATGCGCAATCACGGTGTCACCACGACCGGCGCGAGCCTGCTCCAGGCCTTCGACCGCCTGGAGTTGCTGGAAATCGCGGCCCAGTTGACGTTGATCATGCCCAAGCTGGATGGTGTCAAGGGCCTTGATGATGATCAGAAGCGGGAACTGGACGCGATGATGCGGGCCATGGACCGATAGTGGATCATTCCGGATGCAAAAGGGGCGCGATACCACACATGATTCCGTGTGTGGCCGTCTCGCGGAAAGCTCCTTTTGCAAACGCCTCCGGTTACGCCCTCTACGTCGAGGTCGTTCGGCTGGTCGTGTTTTCGAAGCACGCCTTGCCTTCCTTGACAAACAACCCCGCCAGTCCGTCCTGGTGATCGTAAATGCGCCAGGAAAGGGCGGTCTCACCGTTGACGTAGACGACAATACAGTTTTCTTCCGTGATTGCCCGCACGTGGAGGGGATGTCCCGGCGCCATGGGCAACGGGCGTTCGGCGAGAAAAGACGGTTCACCGGGACGCGGCCAACAATCGATAACGAAGCGTTGGCGCAAGGGCTCGAAACGCACCTGGTAATAGCGGTTGAGCGCCGTATCGGCGCGGAGCAAGAGCCCGAACTCCCGCGTACCGGCGGCAAATGTAATCGTGCTTTCCACAAGAGAAGTCCCGCCCATGGCGGCAAAGGTCATGCCCGCGCTGGTCCCCGAGGCGTCCACCGAGTACCGCCCCTTTTCCATCCGCCAATTGCCAAACACGGGGACCGGGGAAAGGGCCCGTTCCTTGACGAAGGCCGATTCCACGCATTCCGGCATTCGGACCCTCAAGGCCCCGCCGTTTTCGACGTAGACCTCGTGGACCGCCAGGTTCCCGCCCCATTCAAGCGCCCCTCGATCTTTTTTGCCCGCGAGCGTGCCTATCCATCCAAAGAGATAGCGCTTTCCGCCCTTCCCGGCCGTCTTGGCGGCATACCAATCCGGCCCGTCGAAGGCGTCCTCTTCAGGAGCGCTCCAGGGCCCCGCGAGGGAACGGGCCATGCGGTAGTGGGTAACATGGCGCTCACAGTAGGTCGAGTAGATCAGATACCACCAATCGCCCATGCGAAAGAGATCGGGACATTCGTGGTTCACGTAGAGACGCGGCGCCCAAAAGGCTCCTTCCATACGCCAATGCGCGAGGTCCGTGCTGACAGCCATGGCCAGCGCCCCGCGGGTCCGTTCCGGCCCCTCCGCGCGGCGGGCCGTGATAAGCATCTGGAACTGCCCGGTTTCTTGATTCCAGAAGACGAAGGGATCACGCCAGTCATCGTGCTCGAAGCCTTCGGGGGCTTCCATACGGAAAGCGGGATCCTTCGTCCAGGTAAGAAGGTCCGGGCTGGTGGCATGCATCACCACCTGTCGGGGACGGCCCGTCCGGGCAAAGCCCTCGCGGGCGTTGCCGCAGTAAAAGATATGAAACACACCCGCATGTTCGACAACGCAGCCGGTGTAAATCGAACTGTCCTGCCCGTCCGCGGGTCCGCAGGGGATAGCTTCCCCCCATTCTTCATAATGGACAAAGTCCCGCGTACTTACGTGGTACCAAGGCATGCCGCCAACGTGCCCGTCCGCGCCGCGAAAATTACGAAGGTAGAAAAGGTGATAGGTCCCCTGCCAATAGAAGGGGATGAAGTCTCCCGCAACACCGGTTTCAGGTCGATAAAACAGCATCACGAATTCCCTTTGCTGAACGCCGGAGACGCACATTCCTCCATGGGCGAATCGTAACCGTTCACGACATTTCCGGGTGCTTTACCAATAACGGCAAGCTGCCAGCGGCACCCTGCAGACTGACGTAGAAGCCGCTTCTACGTTGGGGATATTCCTCGTGAACGGTTACGACAAATCATAGCGCAAAACGGGTCTTCTCCCAAAACCACGGCGAAGGGTCTTGGCCAACAGTCCTGTTTCAGTTTGTGTTATGCTTCCCCCGCGCAACGCGGCCACGGGAACATCAGGAGTAATGACGTCACCATGCAACGACTCACCCGCCGGCAGTTTGCCCGGCAATCCGCCGCCGCGGGTCTGACCTTGTTGGCCATGAGCAAACAAGTGGCGTGTGCCCGGGGTGATTCGGACGACCTCCACCACGCGCTGGCCGAGGCTGTCCGGTCCACCGGAAACCCGGGCGCCGTGGCCTACGTGGGCGACCGGAAGAAGACCTACTTCCACGAAGCCTTTGGCTACCGCCAGACGACCCCCAGGAAGTTGACCGCGGAGAAGGACACGGTTTACGACCTGGCCTCGGTGACCAAGGTGCTCGCCACCACCCCGGCCATTCTCAAGCTCCATGAAACCGGCAAACTTGATCTGGACGCGCCGGTGTCCACCTTTACGCCGTTCCCCGGTTTCAAGCGCTTCACCGTGCGCCATTGCCTCACCCACGGCACGGGCCTCCCGCCGGGCCGTCCCTTCTACCGCGATGTGATCACCCTGGAGGAGATGGTGCATCAGATAGCGCTGCTCCCCCTGAGCTTCACGCCCGGCACGCGCCGGCGGTATTCCGACCTGGGCTTCGTCTTGCTGGGCGATATCGTGGAAAAGGTCGCGGGCGAGCCGCTGGATGTCTATTGCGCGAAGCATTTTTACACGCCCCTCGGCATGAAGGACACGGGATTCAATCCACCGAAAAAACGACGTGAGCGCGGTGCCGCCACCGAATTGTGCCGGTGGCGCAAGCGCGTGATGGTGGGCCAGGTACACGACGAAAACACCTTTGCCATCGGCGGTGTGGCGGGCAGCGCCGGACTGTTCTCCACCGCGGGAGACATGGCGATCTTCTGTCGTGCCCTGCTTCGGGGAAAAGTCCTTCGCCCCAAGACGGTCGATCTCATGACCGCTATGACGACAGTGCCTGCCTATCCCTGGCAGGGCCTCGGCTGGTGGCTTGACCCGTGGGAGGAATCGGCCAGTGGTTACCTCCCCGCCCGGAATGTGTTTGGTCATGCCGGCTGGACCGGTACATCCGTCTGGATCGATCGGGATACGGGACTGTTTTGCATCCTCCTTGGCAACACGTGCCACCCTTCCCGTAGGAGCCGGAAAAATGAGGACTTCCGCCGGACCTTCCACACGGGCGTGGCCAGGCGATTCTATCCCGGCCGGGGCAATGTACACACCGGCCTCGACCGCGTATTACGCACCGCTTTCCGTCCCATGCGCGGCAAACGCATCGCCCTGCTCACCAACCACGCCGCCGTTGATCAGCTTGGCCGACATATCCTCGACGTCTTCGCCCTGGAAGACGACGTCACCTTGAGCATGATCTTCAGCCCCGAGCATGGCCTGCGCGGCCTAGCCGAGGCGGGGGCGCGGGTTTCCGACGAGAAAGGGGGCAAGGTCCCCGTGATCAGTCTCTACGGGAAACGGAAAACCCCGGATCGCGAACACCTCCGTGGCCTGGATTACTTCGTGGTGGACCTCCAGGATATTGGCGCACGCTATTACACGTACATGAGCACCATGAAGGACTGTCTCGCGGCCTGCGCGGCCGCAGGGACGCCCGTGATCATCCTCGACCGGCCCAATCCACTTGGCGGAACCGTGATCGAGGGCACGCTGCCCACGGACTTCGGCCCGTCCGTATGTTGCGCCCCCATTCCCAACCGCCACGGCATGACCCTGGGCGAACTCGCCCTGTTCTTCAAGGCGGGGGACGCCTCTCTGAAGAAGCTCCGCCTGTCCATCCACGAACTGGACGGCTGGTCGCCCGAATGGCTCTTCCCCGCCTGTGCCCTGCCCTGGGTCCCGCCCTCGCCCAACATCCCCACGCCGGAAACGGCCCTGGCTTACGCCGGAACCTGCCTCTTCGAGGGCGTCAACCTGAACGAAGGCCGGGGCACCGAAACACCTTTCCTCGTTTTCGGCGCCCCCTGGCTCAAGCCCAGGGATGTACTTGAACGGATTCCCCAAGACAGGCACCCCGGTGTACGCCTGGAAACCGTGCGATACACCCCCCGCTCCATACCGGGAAAATCGGCCACCCCCCGTTACCGCGACACAGCTTGCCGTGGAATCCGGCTTCACATCAGGGATTCGGGCCGTTTTCGTCCCTTCGCACTGACCGTGGCTCTTCTGGTGGCGATCCATGATCGTCATGGCGATGAACTCACCTTCTCGCCCTTCTTCGATACCCTCGCGGGCGGGGCAACGCTGCGACAGGCGATTCTTGACGGCAGGACCGCCGAGGCTATTCTGCGGGAGGCGGAGGCGGGGCTGGCCCGGTTCGACAGGCAGCGCCCCAGGCGCTACGCGAAGAAAACGGGGATGCGTTCACGCCTTTCATAGACCGTCATTGCGTGGGAGCCTGGCCGGAGCCCAAAAGCGCTACCGCCGTCCATGCCGCAACCCACCGCCATCCCCGCAAAAGCGGAACTCCATGATATAGAGCAACGCCCTGACCTTTTCCCGTGGATTCCCGCGTTTGCAGAAATGATGGACAGGAGGGGCAAGCATGTAATTATGCACTTTGCACCGCACACCACGGGTAAGGGACTGTGCCAACCGGGATGCACCCAGGGACGCTCCCTTACACCCGGTTGCCGCGTCACCGCGCTTTTGCAACAAGTAGTTTTTCCCATCGCGCAACGGCGCGTTTCTCGTGATGACGAACCCGAAGAACCGTGACGGCTACGAAAACGGTCGCGTAGCGGGGGCTATTGTTCCGCCAGGAAATCCGCCAACAAGGCTGCCGCGGCGCACGTCTTTTCCCGGCAGTCCGTGCGCCTGGCGCGAAGAAGTTCCCGGCAGGTCAGTTCGCCGAAGGCCTTCTCAAATCGCTTCGTGAAGGCACCCGTCAGTTTATACATGTCCCGCGTGCGCTTGGCGTTTCGCCCATGGACCGCGTTGATAACGAGCACCGCCCCCGTGAGCGCGCCGCAATTGCCGCGCGTTCTACCCATGCCCTTGCCGAAACCCGAGGCGAGAAGATGGAAGGTGTCGAGATCCACGTCGCGCACCACGCCCAGTTGCGAAAACACCCGCACCAGCGTTTCCGCGCAATCGTGGCCCGCATCGTAAATCTCGCCCGCGAGGTCACGCACTCTTTCCGGATCAAAAGGCCCGTCATGTGAAATCCTGGTACGTCCGCGCACGTGATCAGGCCCTCATCCTGCCCGACTCAAGGTCGGCGATAATATCTTCGATAATCTCAATGGAAGTGGCGGGGAAACGCCACTGCTCCACCAGCTTCGGCGTGAGCAGTTCCTTCAGTTGCGGAAGCACCAGCATGTCGCGGGCCATCTCGCTGGTCAAGGCCATGGACAGATAGGTTTCCTCGTCAAAAGTATCGAAGAAGCTCTTCAGCCCGCGCGCAGCATCGCCGCCCACCGCGCCGAAGTCCTGCCCGTAGATGTGCAGGGACGACGCATAATCCGCGTAGCTGCCGACCCGTACCGTGCGACCGGCCCTCTCCCCGATGGCCCGCGCCACCACGCTCTGGAGGAAGGTGATGCCGATGACATTGTCGGGCCAAGCCTTGTAAAGGTCCCGCGAACGCCACATGGTGTTCATGTTCAGCACCAGGTTGCCCTCCCCGTCCTCCGGGCAACGGAACTGCACCTCCCGCAGACAAGGCACGTCTTCCTCAAGATAGGGGTCAATGTTGGGCACCGAAGTCGTGGCCACGGCCCGCCGCGTGTGGGGCGTCTTCGCGAGGCGCTCCATGGCGATGGCCATCTGGTCCACGACGGAGCCGTCCGCGTCCGGATGCGCGAAGAGACGCTGGTGATAGGTGTAGGGCCATTCCTGCGCCGACAGCGTCCCCTGTACCGCCTTCTTGAGTTGCTCCATGGGCACCACCATGTGATCCTTCGCGCCCAGTACTTCGGCGATATACGTACCCACCTCGCAGAACGACAGCGGGCAATACCGCGGCTCCGCAAAGGGATCCTTCACCTCGACCAGCACCCGCGCATCCCGGCTCGGCGGATCGATGAACTCGCCCGCGTCGTTCTTCCGGTCATACTCTGTTCGAATGGCCAGCCCCTTTTCCCACACCGCTTTCATCGCCCGGTAATGGGCCTGCGGAATGGAGTCGGCCACGATATGCAAGGTTGGGATTCGGCCTGATTCGTTTGCGGTGGTGCTCATATGTGTTCTCCAGGTTCTCGGATTGATGATTTACCCGTGAAGTTCCATGTAAATGCCACGAAAATCTCTGGGGTTCATGGTCTTCTACTCCCTTGCCGCGAAGATGGAGAGCCGGTGCCGGACGAGGATGGGGCGGCGCTGGAGGATGGTCTCGGGCGCGGGGGGGTAAATGAAGCGGTAGCCAGGGTGGTCTTCTCCCCGCAGGAGCGCGGCACGGGCGGGGGCCATGGCGTGGTAGCGCTCGGTCCAGCGGTAGGCGCCGTGGATCGACGTGGCCAGGAAGAATGCGACAAGCATGAATACCTGTAGACGCTCCCGATACCCGGGAAGGCCGGGGGGGAACGTGGCGATGAGGGCAATCCATAGGGGGGTGGCGAGAGTGATATAGCGGGAACTCATGGCCTGCTCCACGCCGAATTCCACGCGTCCGCCTGCGGTGATGAGGGCGCTCATGAGGGTGTAGAGGCCCAGGGCGAGGTAGAGGGCGTTGGCACGAGGCGCGCGGCAGGTCCGCCACAGCCAAAGGGCGAGGCCGATGGCCCCCGCGCCCATGGCGAGGGGCAGGCTGAATCCGGCCACGGGTTGGCCCAGGTAGACCAGCACGTAGAGCGCAAAGGTAAGGGGGTGGTGCAGGAAGGCCAGGGGGGCGGCGTGGTAGTCGGGCGGGTGGTAGCCATAGAGGTAGCCGGCCGCCACCAGCCCCCCCACGCCACACCACGCAAGGGCCATGCGGGGGCGGCGCGGCGCGGGTTCGCACAGCAACAGGAGCAGCAGCCCCAGGGGCCAGGCCACCATGCCGTTGGCGAAGGAGCAGGTGGCGACGGTGGCGAGGGCCATGGAAAGAATGAAGCGGAACCACGAAGGGCCCGGTAGGGTGGGCCTTGGCCCACCATGACCTTCCCGTGTCGTTCGCGGGGACAGTAACAACAACACCCCCAGGGTGGCCAGAAGGCTCATGAAGATCTGCATCTGCCAGCCGAGGAACCAGTTTTGCCATTGGGCCATGGAGAAGGCGGCGAGGGAGACCAGGGGCAGGATCCAGCGGCCTTTGGGAGAGCAGGCCATGTAGGCCCCGAAAACGCCCGTGCCGAGGAGCAGATTGGCGGCGAGTTCCCAGCGGATGTTCCAGTGGCTGAGACGCGCCAGAACGAGCATCAGCAGACGGGGAAAGATGAGGCGGTGTTCGTTGTGCTGTGCCCAGAAGTCGTGGAAGGTGAGTTGCCCCGTCCAGGCTTTGTCCAGGAAGAGGACGAATTCCCATTGGTCGAGGCGGGGAAAATCGAGACTGTAGCCCAGGTAAAGCATCACCAGTGCCAGGGGCGGCAGGCAGGCCAGGAACCAGGGGCGGCGCTTCATGCGACCCACTCCTGGGCGAGAGGACAGCGTAGGGTGCGCTTCAGCGCACCGTCCGTGGAATGCCGTGAAAGCATCCGCCGTTCTTGCGCCCGTAATGAGGACGGGGAGGATGGTGCGCTGAAGCGCACCCTGTGGGATGCCGTCTTTTGGTTGGCCTTCAGGAAATGGAGGATCTCGGAGAAGACCTGGTCGCGGTCGTAGTCCCAGAAGAGGTGATGGTTGGACCGGGGGAGCTCGACGGCGCGCTTGTGTTTGGAGGGCATGGCGTCGAAGGCGCTTCGCGCGGCGTCGATGGCGGCGGCCCTGTCGTCCGCGCCGTGGAGCCACAGGACAGGGCATTCGATGGCCCCGGGAACTTCGGGCGCATTGGCGCGGCGGCCAATCTCGATGAGGGTAAGCACGCCCCGCGCGGGAATCCAGGTGTAGGAGAAAACCTCCGGCTTGGCCTCCTTGCGGTTCAGTTGGAGGAAGAGCTTGCCCTTGTAGAGCCACGGCACGAGCGGCGAGGCGAGGCGGCTCCAGGTTTCGGGACGAAGGCCGTAGTACCAATGACAGGTCACGCCGAAATAGGGAGCGGCCAGCACCAGGCCATCGACGGGTATTTCCGAGGCCGCCAGCGTGGCGAGGGCGCCGCCCATGGAATGCCCCACGAGCACCACCTTGTCATATTGGGCGCGGAGCGTCGCGGTTTCCTTCCGTACGGCCGCGATTAGTTCGTCGGGGGTGGTGTTGGCAAAGCCTTGCGGCGACGTGCCGTGCCCCGGCAGACGCAGACAGCGCACGCGCCACCCCGCCGCCGCCACTTGATCCGGCAAATCGGCGAAGTTGTTACTTCCGCCGACGAACCCGTGGATGAACAACACCGCCCCGGGCGCGTTCACCGGTCCGAGGTCGCGGGGTTCCGCGCCGATCATGATGCCCGTCTCCGGATCCCGTGGCGCGACGCGGGCTTCACGGCGGACCAGCAGGGAGGTGACCAGGGCGTTGACCGTGAGCAGGACCGCCGGCAGCGCCAAAGCGATGACCAATACACGCGGCCACCGCCGGTTTCGGGGTTTTCGCGTCCTCATGCGAAACGTTCCTTCATGAACGTTTCAAGCAACTGGAGGCGGTGGGCGTGGGTGTGTTCGGCGAGCACGCGGGCGCGGGCCTTTTGGATCACCGCCCTGCGTTCCGCAGGGTGCGCGAGGTAGTAACGCACCTTGTCGCGCAGTTCGTCGAGGGTGGCGTAGGTGACCACTTCCGTGCCCGGGTCGAAGAGCCGTTCCAGGTCGTCCCGTTCGTCGGTGATGAGGAATCCCCCCGCCGCGGGACAGTCGAAAACACGCTGGTTCACCGCCCACCGCATCTGGAGGGCGGTGGTGTTCACATTAACGGCGGTGGAACGGTAAAAGGGGGCCAAATCGTCGAAATAACCTACATTGCCCTGAACATTCCGCAGCACTTCGAGCCAATGGGCATCGCCCCGCACAAGGAGGCCCAGGGGTTCCAGGGCCTGCGCCAGGGCCACGCGCTGACGCCGGGTGGCTTCGTAGTTGATGAGCAATTCCAGGTTGCGCCGTTGCGAGGCATCGAGGGGTGCGAGAATATCCGCCGGGATAATGGCCTCGATGCCCTCCGCAAAGCGATGGCGATCCACCCTGCCCGCCTCGAAGGCCTCCGCCACGGCGCGCAGCACATGGGGGAGGTCGCGATGCTTTTCAACGGCTTCGGCGGCCTGTTCAATCATGGAAGAACCGACAAAGGCCAGGTCCCGGTCGAAGGTATCGGCCGGTTCCGCGTTGAAGAGGGTGGGATCAGTGGCAAGAGGCATGTGAAGGATATGATCGAAACCGAGAGCCTCGAAATGGCCGGTGTAGGCGCGCTCCCACGTGGCCGCCACGGAGTAATGCGAGACGTGCATCTTGCGGCCGAAGAGAATCATGCGCGGCGTGTCGGTAAACCAGCTTACATAGGGAATCCGCGCGTCCTCGAAGAAACGCGCGAAAATGCCCTCCACGTCCATGCCCGCGTAATTCGACGTGAGAATGAAGTCCGGCCTGAACTCGCCCAAGGCGAGAAAGAGCTGCCGGATATCCTCCCGCGTCAGTGCTTCCGTCATGGACGAGTGAACCGTGGTCACCGCCCACCCCAGCGACTCCGCCGCCCGTACCCAGCTTTGGTCAAAGAAATACCGGGTTTCGAGGATGAGCAGGCGCGTGGCTCCCTGGAACCTGGGATACTCCAGGAAGCGGCGCATGCCGGAGGTGATCTGTAGCCGGGGTCCTTCCATGGGGGCCATGGTAGCGGAAATGATTCGGATTGCGCCAGAACACGGGATTTGACATCGGCAGGCACTCCATTTATGTGACACCGCCGCCCCCGGCTGTGCCACATTCAAGAAAAGGTCCCCTGGGGGATTGGCCTTTCCGGGGGCGCGGTCAGTCCCCCGTGCCACAGACGGGGCAGGCCTGCATGCGGAGGGGCTTTTCAAGATGACAGGCGGCAAGGAGGGCTTCGTCCCGGAAGACATCGGCGGGGGAGCCGTCGGCGGCCACCTGGCCGTGGTGGAGGACCAGGGCGCGGGTGCATACATCGAGTACCAGGTCGAGGTCGTGGGTGGCGATGACGCGGGTGTGATGGAAGGATCGAAGCAAGTCGATGGTCTTGCGCCGCGCATGGGGATCGAGGTTGGCCGTGGGTTCGTCCATGACGAGGACATCGGGTTCGAGACTCAAGACGGAGGCGATAGCCACCGCACGTTTCTCGCCGCCGGAAAGGCGGAAGGGGGGGCGGTCTGCGAGATGGGACGCATCGACGGTTTCCAATGCTTTACTCACGCGGTCCTCCACTTCTTCCGGGGCCAGGCCGGCATTAAGCGGGCCGAAGGCCACCTCCTCACGCACGGACGGCATGAAAAGCTGGTCGTCGGGGTCTTGAAAAACCATGCCCACCGTGCGGCGCACATCGGGCAGGGTCTTCCGGGTCACCTGGACATCGCCAATGCGCACCGCGCCCCGGCCAGGCGAAAGACAGCCGTTGAGGTGAAGCAACAGGGTGGACTTTCCCGCCCCGTTGGCCCCCACCACGCCCACGCTCTCGCCGTGGGTAAAGCGGAAGGACACGCCGCGCAGGGCGGCCGTGCCGTCGGGATAGGCGTAGTAAAGGTCCCGCGCTTCAACGAGATGGTGGCTCACGAGAGGAACTCCAGCACGGCGTGGCCGAGGTGTTGGGGCAAGGGGTAGAGGCGCGCCACGATGAAGAAGGCGCACCAGCCGAAAACGAAGGCCGCGTCCACCGTGCGGAAGCGGAGGGGGATGGATGGGTGGAGAATGCCATTGAAACCACGGCAACCCATGGCGGTGTACACCCGCTGGCCCCGGTCGAGGGTGCGCAACAGCAGCGAGCCAACGAGGGAACCATAAACGCGCAAGGACACCCCGCGCGACCGGATGGCTCGAAGGCGGTAGGCCCGCAACACGCGGGCCGCCTCCCGCGCGAGCACGAAGAGATAGCGGTAGAGCAGGAGCAGTTGCACCACGAATACAGGGGGCACGCGGAAACGTTCAAGGGC
The DNA here is from genome assembly GCA_024278275.1 of Candidatus Hydrogenedentota bacterium. Classification (GTDB taxonomy): domain Bacteria; phylum Hydrogenedentota; class Hydrogenedentia; order Hydrogenedentales; family JAJRTN01; genus JAJRTN01. The sequence goes on along the minus strand of JAJRTN010000049.1, from coordinate 15,015 downwards.
GAGACACACGCGATTGAAACCCGTGGTGGCGATGAGTAACAAAGCGGCGGAAAGGGTGAGCAGGAAACGGAGCAGTATGGACGCAAAGGAAAGCCAGCCCCCGGTGATCACCACCGGACCCAACCGCACCATGGGCTCGTGGTCGATGAGAGGATTGAACACGCCGATAACCACGGCGAAGGGCGACACCAGGGCAAGACGGGTAAGCACGAAACCCGGCGGGACGCGGCCCACGGTCAAGAGGGCGAGGGGATAGACCAGGAAAGGAATCATGGCGGCCACGGTATACTTGTCGAAGGACACCACGAGGAGGACGAAGCACGCCGTGGTGATGACCTTGGCGCGGGGATCGATGCGATGAACGGCGGTGTCCTGCCGGGCGAGGGTGTCGAGCCGGCCCGTCTGGAGGAGCGCGCTTTCAATGGCCGCCATGGGGTCGCCTACGCCGACGCGCCGCGGGACATGCGCCGGGGACGGAAAACCAGGGCCAGCGTCCCCGCGACCAACAGGGTCAGCCCCACCCCCACCAGCCCCGCCACGGTGGTCCCGGTCCGGACCACGCCGGCGCTTTCTTCCGGGGACGCATCGCCGAAAGCATAGTCCGGCATGAGGACCGTCTTTTCCTGGATATGCGCGGAAAGCGCGTGGACGCCTTCCCCGGGAGCGGCAAGTTCTTCCGTGTCCGCCGTGCGCGCAATGGACCACTCCAGGCCGTCGGGGTTCCCGGAAGCGAACCACGACAGGAGCCCGCCGGTGATCACGGCCGCCAGCAGCAGCGCCACCGCCACGGCACGTCCCGAGCCCGTCGACCCTTGGCCGGCAACGGCCAGTTCGGGCCGCGCCTGGTAGACGAAGAGCACCACCGTGGCCGTCACCAGGCCCTCCACGATGCCAATGGCGAGGTGAATGGGCAACATGAAGAGCAGAAAAGAAGAGAAAGGCAGATCGCTGATGCCCGACGCCGTGGTCTCCAGCACCACCGCGAAGGCGCCCATGAGCAACGCCACAACCGCGCCCAGCAGGGCGCCCGCCATGACGCGGCCCCGGGCCAAGCCCGTGCCCGCGATGGGCCGGTAGATTAACGGATAGGCAATGAAACAGGGAAACAAGCCGAGATTGAGCACGTTGCAACCCAGGGCCAGCAGTCCGCCATCGGCGAAGAACAGGGCCTGCACCAGCAGCACCGACGTGATGGTGAGAAAGGCGGCGTGGGGCCCCAACAGGATGGCCAGGAGCAGACCACCGCCGAGGTGTCCGCTCGAACCCGTGGCAGGAATGGCGAAGTTGATCATCTGCGCCGAAAAGACGAAGGCCCCCAGCACGCCCATGAGGGGGGCCTTCCGGTCGTCCATTTCCAGCCGAACCTTCCGCGCCGACCAGGCCGCCAGCCCCGCCGCCCCGGCCCAGGCCGCCCCGCCCACCGCCGGTGATATGAGTGCGTCCGCCATGTGCATGGTGTTGTGGAACCTCCAGGGCGCTTGCCGATCCGCCCGACGGGAAGAATCATACTTTTTTTCACTTTGTATTATCAATTCCTTTGCCGGATTCCCACGCCTCCGTCAAACTGCCAGCATACCCGTCTGCCGCTTGTCGCGAAGTTGACGGATCTGCTAACGTGCTTAAACCAAAGTAACTAACCGGAATCGCCAACGTCAGACCGTCGGAACCAAACAAGGGCGGTCGCATCCACAGCGGGGCCACAATGAGCAAACACGACATGCCGCACTTCGGTGAACTCCGGTTCGAATATGAAGGCCACTTGATTACCGGGATTCCGGTCTTGCTAGTTCTCAAGGCCTTTCCGAAAAGCTGCGCAGAAGAGGCTGATAGGCTTGTTGAGCCCTTGATCACACGGGTTGATAAATGCAGCAATTCTGAACTTGATAGGTTAAGGCCACAACTGACTCGCTGTGTTGACTGGAACAACATTAAAGACTATGTGGATACGCCTGACTATCTACTTGACGAGATGGGGGAAGCGTGGAGTTCCGAATCGGGCAATGCAGACCGAATTCACGTTCGACTCATACAGCGTGAAGAACCTCACGTCATCTATCGCTACCTTTCGAATGATATTGACAAGCTGACTGGCCTGCTATCAGCGGGAGTTCTGAGAATGTCCAACCCGGCAGAATTCAACGCCCCCTTCGATTGCAACTATTCTGGGGCCGTAAGCGAAGCGATGGAACGGGCAAGTATTGGTGTCTGCTGTTTTAGCCGGATTTGGAATAGCGTGCTCATGTTTTCGCACTATGCCAGCGAACACCGCGGCATCTGCGTAGGCTTCCGAGTGGAAGGGCTTACCGAAACACTTCGCATGCTCAAAGGAAACGGTGGTGGCGCTGTCAGACCAGTTTGGTACATGAAAAAAACTCCCCCATGGAATACCCAAGACGAACCCGCGCTTTGTGCGACAACAAAGGACGCCATATGGAGTTATGAGGATGAATACAGATTCATCATCACTAACGGAGTTGGGCAGGCTCGTCTCGACACATCTACAATCGAATCCATTACATTTGGCTGTAAAGCAGATGAGTGCTTGGTCGAAGGTGTGCGTCAGATCACAAAGGGCTTGCCAAACAAACAGTATTTCAAGGCATGTCGTGAAGATGGAGGCTATGGCATCACGCGCAAACCTTTGGGCAAGTGCAATGGCTGAACACCGCCTTTGGAGAAGGCGGGAATACACTTTCCTGCTCTTCCTCTCCGCGACCCTCATCTGGCTGGGCGTGGGGGTAAGCCTGGGCTGGTATTACACGTTTACCTACTACGGAAAAACCGGGCTGCCCATGCCGTCGCCGGAACCGTGCGCCGTGCTCCTGCTCTATTATTTCTCCGTGCTGAACGTATCCACCGGGATTCAGGCGGTCCATTGGCTGGTGGTGTTTCCACTGGCGGGTGGTTTGTGGGCGGCCTCGCTGATCCTGGTGGCCGGGCGGATGAAACTGCCGCGCCCTTCCTTCGTGGACCTCTACGGTCGCTTTTCCCTGGCGGCGCTGCCCCTTGCCCTGCCGATGCCGGCCATGGCCTGGCTGGCGGGACAGCGGGATGGTGGTTTCGTCTGGCAACGCATGTTGGACGTTGCCCTGCGTCATGGCGGCACAGGGCCGTGGTGGTGGCTGACGCCGCTGTATTTCAGCCTGGGCCTCATCGCGCTGGCGCTGCAACTCATCCTGTACCGCCGTTCCTTCCCGATGCCGCCGCGGAAGGCGGTCCTCCACTATCCCCTCGGCGGCATCGTGCTCATTCTTGCGTCGTGCGTCTTCGGCATGATCGCCGCGTTGCCCCTGCGGTACGGGCTCGAATAGGCGACGCTTGCCGCTTCGCGGAACACAAGAAAAAAGACTTGCGTTTCGTGCGGCTCCTGGTCAATAGTGGAAGAACATTCGGTGACCGGGGACGGCCATCCTTCCGGCGAAACACGAAACCAGAAAAGGGGATTCACTCATGGCACGGTGGTCAACGGAAGCGCAGATTGAACTGTCCGGCTACCTGGGGAAGGTGGAGGCCCTGGCGGAACAACGCACCACGAACCCTGCGGGCGCGGTGGCACGCATACGGGAGCGGATCGAAAGCGCCGCGGCGGCCGCGGGCGACCGGGAACTGGACGTGGATATACTTCGGCGGATTCTGTCCGAGGTGGGCCGCCCCGAACAGGCCGTGGCCGACACGGTGCCCGCGCCGCCGCCGACCCCCAATGTACAACAGACGGTCCATGTTCAACCCATGACAGAGCGGCAATCCGGCGTGCCCTGCTTCGTGTGGGGCATCGTTGGCGCGGGCTGCCTGGTCATGCTGCTCGTGCTTGGAAGCATCATGGCGGCGGTCCTGCTGCCCACCCTGACACGGAGCCGGGAGGCGGCGCGCCGTGCCTCCTGTGCCAATAACCTCAAGCAGATGGGCCTTATTATGGTCATGTTCGCCACCGAGCACCAGGGGAAGACCCCGCCCCTGGCCGACAAATTGGGGAAATGGATGTTTGACCCAGGCACCATCTACCCGGAGTACCTCACGGACACCCTGATCCTGGTCTGCCCCTCCGATGCCACGGCACCGGATGATCCCACGTCGTTGCCGCCTGAAAAGGCGCTTGATGATTACAGCTATTTCTACCTGGCCCACCGGGTGCGAAACGACGCGGAAATGGCCTCCTACGTGAACGCCGTGAAGGCGACCTTGGCGCGGGGCGAATCCCTCGACCAGGATCTCACCGCGCCGGACGGCACGGTGTTTCCACGGCTGAACCGCGAGGAAGGCCCGTCGTCCACGCAGGAAAGCGAGGTGGTGGTGGCTTTCGACCGCTTGGGAAATCACCTTCCCAGCGGGGGAAACGTGCTGTTCCTTGACGGGCATGTCACGTTCCGTAAAGTGGGACAGTTTCCCATGACGCAGGCGGTCATGGATGCCCTTGCGTCGGTGGAACAACAAGAAACAACCTATCCATAACCCGGTCAGGTAAACACAACGCATTCCGATGCGCTATTCCTTATGGGGCACAGCCGCCCTCGGCGGTAAGGCGACAGGCCCCCGTTGAACTCGAGCCTTTACGCGCTTTCATAGCGCCCGCATCGGTCTATGCTTGCGTAGAGCGCCAGCACGTTTTCCAGGGGCGTGTCGGGCTGGATGTTGTGGGTGGGCGCGATGGCAAAGCCGCCGCCGGGCTTCATGATGCCAAGGATTCGCTCCACTTCCTCCTCCACCCCCGCGGCGTCCCGGGTGGGCAGCACCTTCTGAACGCTCACCATGCCGTGAAAGGCCAGCCGGCCGTGATAGGACGCTTTAATCTCCGCCGGGGCCATGTCCGCCGCGTAGGGCTGCACCGTGTCCAGGATGTCCACGCCCACGCGGATGAAGTCGTCCATAAGTTTCCGCGTGCTGCCACAGGAGTGCAGCATGAGCTTGGCCCCGAATTCGTGGGCCAGGTCCACCATCCGCTGGAGGTACGGCTCGGCGGCCATCCGCCACTGCTCCGGACTCAACACGAGCCCCGTCTGCATGCCGTAATCATCGCCAATGTGCAGGATGTCCACTTCGCCCCGGCACGCTTCGAGGCATTTGCGGCACCAGGCATGCCAAAAGCCGAAGCGTTTCTCCACGAGCGCCATGCCGACGGGATCCTGCGTGACCAAATCCACGAGGGCCTGTTCGTAACCCCGCATGTGACCAAGACCGTTGATAATGTCCATGGCGCCCGCCGTCCCGGCGACGATGCAGTAGTCGCGGTTTTTCAGACAGCGTTCATATAGGTGGCCGCAGTGGAACCAGTCAAGATCGGGCCATGGCCAGGCCTCCACCTCGGCGAGGTCGGTGGTGTGGGCGAAGGGCGGGGCGATGGGTTCGGGGTATTGGCCCCCCGCCACCGACACGTTCTTGTGGGGCACGTTCCAGAAATCGCGGAAGACCCCGTCGCCGTCGGGCTGGTAGCCCGGGCCGCGGTATTCCGACATGACGGTACGAAAGTCCACGCCCAGGTGGCGCAGGAGTTCGTCCTCGTCGTCCGTCCCGAAATGGACCTTCAACTGCCCTGATATCTCGGGGGTTCCGAAGAAGTTACAGGGAACCCGGTCGGGTTCCTGAAACGAAAAGGCCAGCCGAACCCGCTCCCGGCTTGTGAGTTCCGTTACGTGTGTCATGATTCCTCAATCCCGGTCCACCCAGATCGGGCTGGCCCAGGCCATTTCCTCGTTGTCCTGGATGACGCGGAGATAGTAGAAGCTGTCCTCGTGGAAGGCATGGTCGATGAAATCCAGGTCGAAGCAGGGCTGTCCACCCAGTTCTTCCCCCTTTTTCTCATAGGCAAGCTCATTGTTCTTGAACAGGGCGACCTCGCGCAAGGGGGCCGTGCCCTCGACCCGGGCGGTGATACGCGGGCGGGCGGCGCATCGAATCTCGCGGCCCATGATCGCGCCGTTGATGCGGAAGTCCACGAAGATCTTGTCGCCCGTGGTGGCGTAACAGCGCCGTGCCTTCATGGCCTCGATAATGCCGTGCCGGCTGACCTCTTTCACCAACAGGGCCGCCGTGCCCACGCCGGTGGCGAAGTGATCGCTGCTGGCGAAGAAGCCCATGCGCTGTCCCCTGGCCAGGGCGTCCTGCGCCCAGGCCGTATCCGACCCGGCGGCCTCGTCCTCCGTCCCGTAAACCAGGTTGCACGTGGACTGGCGCGGGCAGCCCCTGTACTCGTAGGAACCCCGGGTCTGGAAGATCTCCATGACCGTCCGGTACTCGTCGTCCACGATGGACCAGTCCGTCACGGAATAGTAGTCGGTGAGCTGGTGCGGGGGGAGGACGGCATCCTTGATCCCCTTTTTCCGCAACATGGCCAGCAGTTTCACCAGGTTGTCCGTTTCCTCGTGGCCCATGGTGTAGAGCACGCCCTGTTCATCCACGAACCGGGCCGCGTCCTCGCGGGAGGCGAAGTAGAGGTTCTGGCTGCCCAGGGCCGGATGGAACGCCCTTCCCCAGGTCCAGTGATCCAGAAAGGAGAACTCGTAGGCGGGCACGGCGATGAAATGGGGGGGCTGGTTGTAGAAATCCGCGGCGCGAAGGTTTTTCCGCCACGCCACCTCGTAGTAATACCCGTTGTCATGGTCGGTGAGGGCCATGAAATCGTAGCCCTGAACATCAATCCCATAGCGATAGTTGTCAAAGAAGGTGCCGTCCGCCGCCGTGCCGCGGGAACAACTGTTGGGTATGTTGCTGTGTTCGTGCAGGTTGCCCATGAGCAGAGTGTACGTGTGGCCCTTCGCTTCGATGGTCCTGCGCGGGATGGCCGGACGTCCCCGTAGCGCGGGGGCGTTGATCCCCGTGGCCCGCACAGGCCGGCGTTCGCCCGGCGCGGTTTCCACGAGCACGGCCTCTTCGAGCGGGGCCACTTCTTCGGGGATTTCGACGCGCGCCACGCGGATGTTGCTCACATTGGGCGCGTCGATGCCGACCACGTCATAGGCCTGACCGCCCACCCGGATGTTGTCGTCCTGCCAGGCGATCCAGACCGCGTTGCCGTCGGCCCGGGTGACCGCCGTCCGGGAGAGCGCGCCCAGTTCGTCTTGACCGTCCTCCAACAGTATCTCCGGCGGGGTCCAGCCTTTCGCCCCGTCCAGCGCGCCGGCCCTGAAATGATACTCACAGCGCAGGGATTGGCCTTCGCCATACTCCTCCTTGCCTCGCACGTCCCGCGAAAAAAGCAACAGCCGTCCGGCACCATCCCGCACCAGGGCGGGAAAAAGATCCTCGCGGTCCGTCAGGACTTCACGGCCGCCATAACCCGAAGTGCCCGGGCGCACCCTCGTGAGCCGGTCCCCGTCCCAACAGACCACCGAGACATCCTGGTCGCCCTGCCAGCAGGTATCGTGGTTTCTTTTGCTCTTCGGATTGTCGTTTTGGTAGGCCACCCATACCCGGCCCGCATCATCACAGAGCACGGCGGGATAGGCATTGATGGCGGGTGCGCCCTCCAGTCTCCCGCCCACGGCCATCTCAATCGCCGGTTCCGCTCCCGAATCGGGGTTGTACCCGGTGAGAAAGATGGCCCGTTCCACGCCGTTGTCCACGGCACTGTAGGCGACCCAAACGCGACCCGAACGGGGGTCCACGCTGATGGCCGGGTCATAGGCGTTGGCCCGGCCGTCGGTAATGTCCACGGGGGAACCCCACTGCCCGTTCTGGAAGCCGTTCAGCATGACCCTGAACCGGCCCTCGGAATAGGACTCCCAGGTCAGCCAGAGCGCACCGTCGTTTCCCGAGGCCATTTGGGGATTCGCGGCCCGGCCCGCACCCGCCGGAACCGCAACCGGATCGCCGAATTCATCGCCGGACCAGAGGCTGCTCGTCAGTTCCCATCGACTTTCCTCGATACTCACCCAGGCCACCACGGGGCGGCCATCGGAAAGACACGCTATCACGGGAGACTCGTATTTGCCCGGGTTGGCGGATACCCGCATGGGCGACGACCACACGCCATCGACGTATCGACCGGCATAAACCAGTTCTTGGTCGTTCTTCTCCCGGCTGAGCCAACACACCCAGGCCGTTCCGTCCGCCCCCGTGGTCAGCATGGGAGATTCATGGAAACCTTCATCAGTCAACGTCCGGCTTTGCGACACTTTCAACCTGTTTCCCTCCAAAGGCATCCGACCCGCACCGGGATGAACACGGGACGGCGACATTTTCCACGTTTCCGGAACCTAGTCTACACTGCCACCCCGGAAAGCCCATGTCAAGGAGCCGACCCGCGAGTTTGCATTCCTGTCCACCCTTGACTATGCTTGGGTGGACATCCGGTGGCGCTGATCTCGTCGGCCTGTAGTCCGGAATGCGGAAAAAACGTGCGGGACCTGCCCGTGAACCGTACACGTTAAGACTTCAACGCGGAGGGCGGAGAAATGGCAGCTAAAACAACAACGCAGAAGCTGCTGGATCTGGCCGGCAAGTTTGTCACGGCCCAGAACGGCAAGTGGAACCACATGGAGTGGGAGGCCTTGCTTGGAGACGTCGCCGCTTTGGGCGTGGAACTGAACGACGAGTCACGCAGAAACCTGGGGAACATCCTGGAAGCATCGAAGTATTTTCACCACTCGACCGCCACGGCCAGGCCGAAACGCAAGGCCAAGGCCAAGGCCAAATCCAAACCCAAGGCTGCCAAGAGCAAATCCAAGCCCAAGGCGAAAACCTGACCCTTCGTATTCGCAGGCCCCACAGCACGGAGCTCCCCTTGCGTGAGAATGGCGGCGTGTCGTGACATCAACGGGCAGCGGGAGTTTTCCCCTACCGCACGATGCGCGCACCGTCGCCCGGCTTGGACACGATGATTTCGCCCTGGGTTCCGGTGCGCTCCGTGTAGCCTCTCATAAGCGCCTCGGCGAAACCCTCCGCGCGTGATGCATCCACGAGATTGATGGTGCAGCCGCCAAAACCGGCGCCGGTCATGCGGGCGCCGTGGCAGCCGGGCAGGGAGAGGGCGATTTCGGTCATGGCGTCCAACTCGGGGCTGGTCACTTCGTAGTCGTCCCGAAGACTCACGCCGGAAGCGGTCATCAGCCTTCCCAGTTCCCCGGCGTCCCCCGCGCGCATGGCGGCGCAGGCGGCCCGGGTTCGCTCATCCTCCGTGATAACATGGCGGGCGCGGCGAAAGGCGAGAGGGGGCATGGCGTCCCTGCATTGCTCCAGGTCGTCCAGGGTGAAGTCACGCAGGTGGGTGCCGGCGCAACCAGGCTTTCCCGCCATGGCCCGAACCGCGGTGGCGCACTCCCCCACTCTTTCGTTGTACTTCGAGGAGGTCAGTCCGCGTGCGCAACAGGTGCTGGCAATAACAAAGACGGCCCCGGGGATGACCACGGGGATGAGTTCGTATTCGTGGGATCGGCAATCGAGGAAGAGGGCGTGGCCGGCCTTTCCGCACCGGCTGATAAACTGGTCCATGATGCCCGTGCTGAGGCTCAGGAAGTCATTCTCCACCCGTTGGCCAAGGCGGGCCGCTTCGGCACCCTCCAGCCGGAATCCGCCCAGGGATTCAAAAAGACACAGCGCGGCCATTTCAAGCGCGGCGGAGCTGCTCAACCCGCTGGCCACGGGCACGTCCCCCATCACCAGGAGGTCGGCACCCCGGCGGGGCGGCTTGCCGAGCTTCACCAGTTCGTCGGCCACGCCGATAAGGTAATCGAGCCAGGATGCCTCGGGATCCCGTGCGCGATGGTCAAGGTCGCCTTCCGCCCGGACGTTCATGTTCAGGGCGAAGGCGTTGAGCTTTCTGTCGTCCCGTGGCGCCGCGACAATGACCGTTTCCTGCTCCAGCGCCATGGGCAGCACGAAGCCATGGTTGTAATCCGTATGTTCGCCGATGATATTCACCCGGCCCGGCGCACGCACCACGGTACTCGCGATTCTGCCAAACGCTTCTTCAAAGGCCCTTTCGGCGGCTTCCAGATCGATACTCACGGCATGACGCTCCCGGTACAAACAAACCAGGGCGCGCCCGGGCGCGCCCTGTGATTTTTCATCACGCTCATCGGTCGGTCAGATGATGGTCAACTCGGTATCGGCGTCGAAAATATGAACGTTGTCCATGTTCACATCCAGAACATGATTCGTGTTGACCTTGGGTTCGGCGTCCGCCTTGATGCGGGCGGTCATGGACACGCCACCGACATCCAGGTAAAGGTTGATCTCCGAACCCATGGGTTCGACCACTTCGACCGGCGCATCAATGCTTCGACCTTCCACGGCGGTCTGGGTCACGTTCTCCAGCATGTCTTCGGGCCGAACGCCGAAGGTAACCCTCTTGCCGATGTGGCCATCCAGGGCCGCCCGCTTCTCCGCGGGGATTTCCAGGTCGATGATGCCCGATTCATCCTTGAAACGCACGCTGCCATTGGAGGCAACCAAGGTGCCTTCCACCAAATTCATGGGGGGACTGCCAATGAAACTGGCCACGAACTTGTTCACGGGGTTGTGGTAGAGGTCAAGCGGCGCGGCCACCTGCTGGATGACGCCATCGAGCATGACCACGATCCGGTCCCCCATGGTCATGGCCTCGATCTGATCGTGGGTTACGTAGATCATGGTGGACTGAAGGCTGATGTGGAGCTTGCTGATCTCGGCGCGCATCTGCACGCGGAGCTTGGCGTCAAGGTTCGACAGGGGTTCGTCGAAAAGGAATACCTTGGGATGCCGCACGATGGCGCGGCCCACGGCCACGCGCTGACGCTGACCACCGGAAAGCGCCTTGGGGCGCCGGTCGAGCAATTCGGTAATGCCCAGGATCTCGGCGGCCTCCCGCACGCGCTGATCGATTTCCTGCTTGGGGTACTTCCGCAGAATAAGCCCGAACGCCATGTTCTTGTATACGGTCATGTGGGGGTAGAGGGCGTAGTTCTGAAACACCATGGCGATGTCGCGGTTCTTCGGCGGCACGTCGTTAACCAGCGTATCGCCGATAATGATCTCGCCGTCCGTGATTTCCTCCAGGCCGGCGATCATGCGGAGCGTGGTGGACTTGCCGCACCCGGAAGGCCCCACAAGCACGACAAACTCTTTGTCGTTGACTACGAGATCGGCATTCTTAACCGCCTCCACCCCACCGGGATAGACCTTCCGGACATTCCTCAGTTCCACGCGCGCCATAAGTCAGCTCCTCTGCAACCTGAACCACCCGCCAGTGGGCGACGCGCCCTCTGGCCGTCGCCTTGGATGGCATAATAAACAAAGAACTTACTGCCAGTCAACCGGCTCCGGCCTTTTCCAGGCCCGCGAAAAGGTCCGAAATAAGGCTGTCCATGCCGGGAAAAACTTTCTTCTTCTCCCCGAACGGCATCAGCATTCGCCGCAGGGCCGCAAGCCCCACGGAGATCCCGTTTCCCCCTTCGCCGGCGTTCAATTCAAAGGGGTCGAGGGGGACCGTCAGTCCGTCACCGGGCAAAAGAGCATCCGCCACCGAGACCTTGCCATGAATACAGGCGATCTTCCGAACCACCAGCGCACCGCGGGATTCACGCTTCCCCATCCCGGAAACGAGCGCACCGAGACCACCCTCCTTCCCGCTACCGGGCCGCAGGAACAAAACCAAACCATCCAACACCATTTCGCTTATAACGGGTTGGGGCGAGAATATGGTGGACGGATCGACCCGTACCGCAATGCGTTCACAGGTGGCCAGCGCCTTTTTATCCTCTCCGTCGGACAGAACGCTCATTTGCGTGATTTCAATGCCCGGCAACAGGGGCCGCACCTGGATCTTTTCACAACGGAAAGGGAGCCCCAGGAAATCCGAGACCTGTTGTTCGAGCAGGGGAACGGCGTAACGCTCCATACGGGGCAGCAAAAGGAACCCACCCACCGAGATCGCAATCAGCGTCAGCCCGACGGATGTCATGAGAAAGCGAAGCATGGAGATCACAAACGAAAACCTCCGGAAGCAACGTTAATCAAAGCGGTGCGATATACGCTTCAAACGCACGCTGGCCGTTTGCAGGTTACGCCGGGTGTTCCGCAGACCGCTCTTCAGTTGGGGGTAGCGCTCGGGAGCGGGCGGGGGCACATAGGTGATCCAGGAAAAATAGAAGGAGGAATCATAACCGGAAAGCACCAGGCGAAGTTCAGGCGGCGGGGGCGTCACGCCGGTCACGGTGCTTCGGAGTCCATCCGTGGGAAAAACCAGCAGGTTGGTGCGTCCGAAAAGCCTGAGCGCGCCCACGGGTTGCTCGTCCAATGCCTGCCCCGGCACTATTTTGGTGGGTCTAATCTTCACCCCCTTTTCCGTGAGCAGATAAATATCGATCCCCCGCAGTCCCACCACCTCGTAAGCCTTGTCCATATCGGAAAAAGCCGATTCCAGGCGACATTCAATAATCGCGTAGCCTTTCCCCATCGCGCCGGCCATGCTTTCCGCCTGGGCGGAGGCCGGGACATCGGGATCGATCCCGGCCCAGCAGGCGTTGGAAGTTGGCGCAAAGAGATCCGGGTAGCGACCCTGGTCGAGGTGAATGGCGGACTTGGCCGCGGTGGGCAGGAATGGTATGACCCGGGCCGTATGCTCGACGCCCGGAGCGATCCCGCTCCCCGTGGTCTGGCAACCGGAGAGCGCCAGCCACAGACCACACAGCACGGCCAGGCAACAGGCGCCGTCCCTTTGTTTGTCTGTCATTTTGCCTTCTTCCGAATGCTCATGTTCGTATCGACACCACCGCCCACCCGGACTTTCACGCCGGATTCATGATCGGGCGTGGCCGGCGCACGGTCGATGGCGCTTTCACCATCTGACCCTCCCCGACCATAGCGGCGAAGCATCAATTCACCGTCGGGGCTCACCAGCCGCACAATACCCATGGGAGGCACCATATCGCTGATCCATATATCGGTCTTTTCCCCCTCGGACTTGATCTCCAGGTGATCCGCCTCGATGACGGAGCCATCGGGGAGGGAAATCGGCTCCTTTCCCAAGGAGGTACGGGTAACTTCCGGTTCCTTTTCCGCCTTGGCGTTCCGGTCGACAGGAATTTCCTGGACAGGATTCCGTCCCTCTCGAAGCAGCACGCGATGCACATGCTTGGGGTCGGAGGCCGGCCCCGTCAGCAACATTTTGTAGATGGCCGGGTAGCCCACCTGCGGGATGACTTCCGTCTCCACCCAATACCCTTTCTTCCGCTTTACCTTTTCCGCGCCCACGATGGCCTGACGCAGATAGTAGCGTTTGTCCTCGGTCTTGTCGGTGAGGTCGTACCAGGCGAAATCGCCCACTTCCGGTTTTACCAGCGTACCCGAAAGGACATCCCCGATAATCCCCTGGGCACTCGCGGAAAGTGCGCTCACCCCTATCATTGCCATTGCCAACCACACTCTGGCCATGCCTGTTTACCCTCCCATATTGGTGTCTGACGCATTCTAACACAGCCCGGTCGAGGCGGAAAACGAGGGGAAGAGATCGAGAAACCATGAAGGTGGTGGACCCGGTGGACCTCGTGGACGTAGTGGGACCGCCACCCCGGGCTTCCCAAAGACGCTTGCCGTATCAAGGTCTTGCCCGAATCCGCGAATGGCACCCCGTTGTTTGACAGGTTCTTCGCGGGCCTCTATTATGAGGGCCTTAGTGGAGGGAAGTATCGTGTCTGTTCAAAGGCCCACGGGACTGGCGGTGTTGTGCGCTTTTCTCGCGCTGGCGCCCTGCCGCGCGACGGGCATGGAGCTTTCCCAGATTATCCGGGTGAACGAACCCGCCACCCTGGTGATCACCGGCAGGCGTAAGGACAACGGGGCAAGCGTGCAGGGCTCCGGGTTCTGCGTGGACACGACACGGGGGTTGGTCCTGGTGACGGCGCACCAGGTGACCGGCGTGGAGCATTTCCAGGGCCGTCTTGCCACCGGCGAAGTGTATGACCTGGCCCTGCTGGCCGTAGACACCAGGCATGAGGCCGCCTTGCTCCAGGCAAACCGTCCGTTGCCGCATGCCGTGGTTTTGGGCGATGCCCTGACCCTGGAACGGGGGGATCCGCTCGTGTGCATTGCCTCGCCCCGTAACCTGGAGTTCACCGTGGTGCGCGGCATCGTGTCCGGACGCCCCCGGCTATATCGTGGCATGTCGGTGATCCAGACGGATGTCCCCGCCAGTCCCGGTTCAAGCGGGGGCCCCGTGTTCGACCGCTTTGGGAACGCGGTGGGGTATATCATTCTCTACCTGGAAAAGGAGAATTGGGTGGTCTTCGCCAACCCGATCAATAACGCCTACGACCTCCTTCGTTCCCGGGGAGTGAGGATTCCCGACGCTTCCCTGCCCGCCTACGACGACGCGACCCTGGTGCCGGCGCGGGATATCACCGAACGGGAACGCCGCGCCATCGAGTCCTACAATCGCGGCGTGGCATCGGACAGTCCGGAGGCGAAAGTGACGGCCTATAAAGTGGCAGTCCAGCTCCTGCCCGAGTTTTACGAAGCCCAATTCAACCTGGGCGTGGCGCACCAATCGGCCGGTGATCTTGAGGCCGCCCTGGGCGCCTACCAGGCAGCGGCACGGTTACGTCCGCGGGATGCCGCCGTGTACCGTAACCTGGGAAGAACCTACCTGGCTTTGAAGCGCTACCAGGAAGGCGCCGAGACCTTCGAAGTGGCCCGCGACCTGGCGCCCGACGTAGCCCAATCCCATAACGACCTCGGCGTGGCCTACCGCTATCTTGAGCGCAACGACGAAGCGGAAGCACAATTCCGAAAAGCGGTCGTGTTGGACCCGGAACATGCCGGGGCCCGGTATAATCTGGCGTTGGCGCTGGCGGCGAAGGGATCGCCGACGGAAGCAATCAGGCATTTCGAGGCCTACCTGGCCCTGCGGCCGGGCGCGTCCGACGCCACGCGGGTACGCGGGTGGATCGAGGAACTTCGGCAGTAGTAGACATAATGGACCGACCGGCTCGGATCGCCTATTCGTAGGTTAAGCTATACTTAAGGTCCACCGTAGCCCAGCGCTACATACGAAAGGAACCGGTCATGTCCATGAAGGAGAATATCATATTTGTTGGTCTGGACGCG